>CAZNBX010000384.1:0-1507 GCA_964571305.1 uncultured Novosphingobium sp. | reverse complement strand
TGAACCGCCGCCAGCTGGCAGGGCTGGCCGGGGCCGGCGCGTTCGACGCGCTGGAGCCGAACCGGGCCAAGGTCCTGGCCAATGCCGATATGCTGTTGGCGGTCGCCGACGAGGCCGAACGGACCCGCTCCAGCGGTCAGCACGGCCTGTTCGGCGGCGACGATCATGCCGCTCCGGCGATGCGGCTGACAGAAACTCCCGCCTGGTCGAAGTCCGAGCAGATGGCCAAGGAGCGCGAGAACTTTGGCTTCTATTTCGCGGCCCACCCGGTCGAGCAATGGCGCGCGGTGGCCAGTGCCAATGGCGCGCGGTCCTATGCCAGCCTGATTGAAACCGGCGTGCCGGGTGGGGGCCGCGCGCAGGCGGTGATGGCGGCGATGGTCGAAAGCGTGAACCGCGGCAAGACGCGGCGCGGCGCCGATTTCGTCCGCGCGGACTTTTCCGACAATTCGGGCCAGTTCTCCGCCGCCTGCTTTGAGGAAACGCTGGTCGAACCGATGCAACAATGGGCCAAGGACGGCACCTGCCTGCTGCTGACGGTCGAGCTTGATGCGCCGAGCGCCGATGAACCGCCGCGGATAACCGTGCGTGGGGCACGACCCTTGTCCGAAGTGAAGAGCGCGGCGAGCATGGTGCTGAAATTCGACGTGCTGCGCCCGGAGGCCTTTGCCGACCTGGCCATGCTGCTGATCCCCGGCAGCGACGGGCGCGGCGAAGTGATCGTGCGACTGCGCACTGGCGGCGATGCCGAACCGGAAGTTCGCCTGGGCCGTGACTTCATGGTCGATGGGGAACTTGCAGAACGCTTGGCAACCGTCGAAGGAATTGCCAATGTAGCGTTAAGCGCGCGGCGGGGTGCAGGGCATCTGAAACTCGTCGCGTAGCCGAACAGGGGCGTAACTGCGGCAGCTTTGGGCAGTCAGGGCGGGTTCACCCCCGGCTGGCCTGATGTTGCCGCCAAACGAATAACGGGACGGAGAGGTAAATGCTGGGAGCCATGCAGGATTGGGATCTTCGGGTCACGCGGCTGATTGACCACGCGGCGCGTGAACACGGCGGGCGCGAAATCGTGACGCGCTGGGCCGATGGCAGCGAAACCCGCACCAATTGGGCTGAGGTCCGCAGCGATGCCCTGAAAATGACCCAGGCCCTGCGCAAGCTGGGCGTCCAGAAGGGCGACCGGGTCGCGACCCTGGCAATGAACCATGCGCGCCATCTGGTCAGCTGGTATGGCGCGGTCGGGGTCGGCGGCGTGCTCCACACCATCAACCCCCGCCTGTTTGACGATCAGCTGGAATATATCGCCAATCATGCGGAGGATCCGGTCCTGCTCTATGACCAGGCCTTCGCGCCGATTGTTGAGCGGATGAAGCCGCGCTGGACGACGATCAAGCACTACGTCTGCTATGACAATGGTGAGTTCGAAGCCTGGATCGGTGCCGAGGATGGCAATACCGAATGGGCGACCGGCGACGAGCGCGATCCCTGCATGCTCTGCTATACCAGC
>CAZNBX010000383.1:0-1509 GCA_964571305.1 uncultured Novosphingobium sp. | reverse complement strand
GTTGACCGCATTCCTGGCGACGGGAACCAATGCGCAGCAACCGGTCGCTTCTTGGACTGCCGGCAGCATTGCACGGTTGCGTAGCTGGGTCTCCGCCGCCCCCGACGATGCCCTCCCGCGACTGGATAGCAATGCGCTCGACAAGGCTGTTGCCGCGGGCGATCCGGCCCAAATCGACAAGGCTGCAAGCGATCTGGCGGTGCGACTTGCCCGCATGCATATGCTCGGCAGTGCAACAAGCGCCGAGCGTGCAGGCTGGGGTATCGCCGACAGTGACCAGAACATCGATACGCGCGGGCAGCTTGCCGTAGCCCTGTCTGCCGGGCGGCTTGACGATTTCTTCGCCGGACAACGGCCGCAGCATCCTGACTACGCCCTGCTGCGTGATGCCTATCGGGCCGAGACCGATCCTCAGCGCAAACAACTGCTGGCGAAGAACATGGAACGATGGCGCTGGATGCCGCTTTCCCTTGGGCAGGACTATCTGCTGGTCAATGCGGCGGCATTCCAAGCGACCCGCTGGCGCGCGGATCAACGGGTCGGGACCTGGCGGGTCATTACCGGCAAGCCGGGTAGCCCGACGCCGGTCTTCTCGGCAACGATCACCGGGGTGAACCTGAACCCATGGTGGAACGTACCCGCCAATATCGTCCGGGAAAGCGTCGGCAGCCTGATCCGGCGCAGCCCGGCCACGGCCCGTGCCCGGGGTTATGTCTGGGGCGGCGGATCGGTGCGGCAGAAACCGGGGCCGCAGAATGCCCTTGGGCAGATGAAGCTGGTCATGCCCAACCGCTATAGCGTCTATCTTCACGATACGCCCAATCGCGAACTGTTCGACCGCGAGGTGCGCACGTTCAGCCATGGCTGCGTGCGGGTCGGGGATGCGCTGGGGCTTGCACAGAACTTGCTGGAGGGAGCCAGGACCCGGGCCGAGATCGACGCGGTGGTTGAGTCCGGCAAGTCGGTCACGATCCCGCTGCTGCGGCCAGTGCCGATCTACATCACCTATTTCACCGCAGGCTCGGCAGCGGACGGATCGCTTGCGCTGTATCCTGATGTTTACCGGCGCGACGGCCGGGTTCCGGCGCTGGCATCAGCGGCCAAGAGCGACTGCTCCGGGATTTAGACCGACAGGACCAGCGTGTCCGTTTCGCGCGGCGGGTTCGGTTCGTAACCGGGCAGCGGCTCGAACTCTTCCTCGATCAGGCGGGTATCGTTCAGTCCTGCCAGCTTGAACTGGCCAAGGCGCGGCTCTTCGGCGCTGCGCCAGGTCTTGCCAAGGTTGAGCGCCGCGACGAACAGGTCGCCATGCCGTTCGAACATCAGGTGCGGGGCAAGGCGGATGGTCGCGCCATTGTACTGCGCTTCGACCAGCATGCGGCGGGAGATCGCTTCAAGCAGCGTAAGACGTGCGTCAGTCATAAAGGTTCTATGCGGCTTGCTTTGAAGCGATGTTGGTCGTGGATAGCAGCCCGATAGCGAACTGTCTCCAGTAAAAATATCAATAAT
>CAZNBX010000382.1:0-1510 GCA_964571305.1 uncultured Novosphingobium sp. | reverse complement strand
GGCGGGTTCGGGAAGCGTGATGCCAAGTTCGGCAAGGCGTGCGTCAATGCTCATGGGTTCTCGTCCTGAATGCGCGAGAGCAGCCACGGCAGGGCATGCTCCCAGGTGTCGATGCGGGCATGGGCATGGCCCGCCTGAAAACCGCAAGTAATATGCGGCGCGAGGGTCGGTTCACCACATAGGTGAAGCCGATCGATATGAGGAACCATTTCGGCTGCAGAGCCGTGGTGCTGGGCAAGATCATCGATGAACACCGCCTTGGACGGCTGGTACTTGTCGAGAATTGCCTGGAGCGCCGGGCCCTTGGGTCCCTGGTTGGTGAAGACCGGGAAGTCGATCCCATCGGCGCGCAGTTGCTCGCGGCGGGATTCGTTGTGCTTGTCGGCGAGGTTGGTCAGGATCACCACGTCGGCATGCTCGGCCAGCTTGTTCATCGCCCCGACCGCCCCGGCAATCGGCGACTGGCGGTGCATCTCGTTGTCGAAGAACAGGTTAAGCAGGCGCCAGATCTCTGCCGGTTCGACCGGTTCGCCGGTCTGCTTGTCGCGGATCGCCTTGGAAAAATCGTTCCCGATCAGCTTGAAGGAGACCGGCTGGGTTTCCTCCAGCCATTCACCGAACGGGACGATCATGTGCAGCAGCACTTCGTCGCAATCGCTGATGATCAGCGGCCTTGCCATAATTACAACCTTTCCCGTGCGGCCATCAGCGCGGCCGGTTCAACCCCCAAAGCTTCCGCCGCCGCCAGCAGGTCTGGCTCGTAGGTAGCCAGAAACTCCAACACGGCACCCAGCACGGCCGGATCGCCCAACCCGTCGCGCAGCGCATCGGGTGTCAATCCGGTCAACGCCAGCAACCGCTCAGCCCGGCTTGAATCGCTCAGGATCCAGCCCAGCGCACCCAGCGCCAAGGCAGCGGCATCATGGGCCGGGGATTTGGGCTCGCGCAGAATTGTCAGTTCCCTGAGACAGCGGTAGGGCAGTGCTCATGGCAAAGCGTATCCTTGTTGTCGAGGACAACGACCTCAACCGCAAGCTGTTCTGCGACGTCCTGAAGAGCCAGGGCTATGCCGTCGAGCCGTGCGCCGACGGCCTCGACGCGCTCGGCCGCGCGCGCCAGTTCGTGCCCAACCTGATCATCATGGATATCCAGTTGCCCAACGTATCCGGTCTCGACCTGATCGAGGCTGCGAAAAAGGACGCGACCCTGCGCGCGATCCCGGTCCTGGCGGTCACCGCCTATGCCGGCAAGGGCGACGAGGAGCGCATCCGCGATGCCGGGGCCGAAGGCTATCTGGCCAAGCCGGTTTCGATCGGCCCGTTCATGGCCGCCGTCAAAGGACTTGTCGAAAAGGCCCCGGCCTGACATCCGCCCATTTTCCGCCCCAATCATCGGCCAAAGGGCCGCGATACCTACCTGGAGCACTGCAATCATGGACCGCGCCGCAACCGCTGCAAAGATCGCCCAACTGATCGAACGAAAGCCCTGGATCGGGTGGCTCCTGTTCGCC
>CAZNBX010000381.1:0-1517 GCA_964571305.1 uncultured Novosphingobium sp. | reverse complement strand
TGCCGAGCGTCTGGCGCGGTTCCACGCACCGTATCATGCGGTCCTGGGCGACATCCTGAATGCCAATCCGCCCTCGCTGATCCTTTCGTTGCACAGCTTTACGCCCAGCCTCGCCAGCCTTCCTGAAGAGCAGCGCCCCTGGCAGGTCGGCGTGCTCTACAACGAGGATGACCGCGCCGCGCGGATTGCGATCCCTCTGCTCGAGGCCGATGGACTGGTGGTGGGCGATCAGCAACCCTATTCGGGCAAATTGCTCAACTACACCATGAACCGCCATGCCGAGGCGGATGGGCGGCCCTATCTGGGGATCGAAATCCGCCAGGATCAGATCTCCGACCGAGACGGGCAAGCGGAGTGGGCCGAGCGCTTGGCGCGGATCGCCAATCAGGTGGCCCTGGAAATCAGCGAAGAGTGACTCCTTGCAATTGAATTATGATTTGCTAAATTAAGAGTAACCTAATTCAATGGCGCAATGTCATGTCCGTACCAACCATTTCGCCTGCAGAAGCGCGCCGTTTGATTGCAGAGGGCGCGGTCCTGATCGACGTTCGCCAGCCTGACGAACACGCGCGCGAGCGCATTTCCGGAGCCAAGTGCCACCCCCTGTCCGCACTGGACGGCACGCAGGTCACGCGTGGGCCGGTGATCTTTCACTGCCGCAGCGGAATGCGCACGGCTGCCCACGCACCGACCTTGGCGGGTGCCGCGCAGGGTGACTGCTACATCCTTGAAGGCGGGATTGACGGCTGGAAGCGCGCCGGTTTCGCGACGGAAATCGACCGCAAGGTGCCGATCGACCTTATGCGTCAGGTGCAAATCACCGCTGGCATGCTGGTCTTGCTCGGCGTGCTCGGTGGCTTCTTGGTAAACCCAGCCTTTTTCGGCCTGTCTGGCTTCGTCGGTGCAGGCCTGACCTTCGCCGGGGTCAGCGGTTTTTGCGGCATGGCGCGTTTGCTTGCCGTGATGCCGTGGAACCGCGCGCTAAAGACCACTTGACGCGGGCACTAGTCTCAACAGAAACCTTCGACGCTCGCCCCTGGCTCGGCTAGGGGCGAAAGCGCCGCTGTTTCGCGGTCAAACACAGTCGGAGTCCGTCATGCCTGCCTATCGTTCCCGCACTTCCACCCACGGCCGCAACATGGCTGGTGCGCGAGGATTGTGGCGTGCCACCGGGATGAAGGACAGCGACTTCGGCAAGCCAATCATTGCGGTGGTCAACAGCTTTACCCAGTTCGTCCCGGGCCATGTCCATCTCAAGGACCTTGGCCAGATGGTCGCGCGGGAAATCGAGGCTGCGGGCGGCGTGGCCAAGGAATTCAATACTATCGCGGTCGATGATGGCATCGCGATGGGCCACGACGGCATGCTTTATTCGCTGCCGAGCCGCGACCTGATCGCCGACAGCGTCGAATACATGGTCAACGCCCACTGCGCCGATGCGATGGTCTGCATTTCCAATTGCGACAAGATCACGCCGGGGATGCTGATGGCGGCGCTGCGCATCAATATCCCTTGCG
>CAZNBX010000380.1:0-1526 GCA_964571305.1 uncultured Novosphingobium sp. | reverse complement strand
GGCCGAAGGCGACGATGCCGCGCAGGTCGAGCAGGTCGTCGACGCAATCTGCGCCGCCGTAAAGGAAGCTGCCGATGCTTGAGATGCGCCCCGATTGCGAAAAGTGCGGAACCGACCTGCCGGCCGAATTGCCGGGCGCCTTCATCTGCAGCTTTGAATGCACCTTCTGTACCGAGTGCGCGGACGCCTTGGATGAGCGCTGCCCGAACTGCGGCGGCGAACTGCTTGACCGGCCAACCCGGGCGAAGCCGTTGCACCAGAAGTTCCCGCCCTCGCAGGTCCGGAAATTTAAAGGCTGAAGAGCCTTTCGACGCTCATGACCAAGCCTCCCCGCATTCTCACTATTGCCGGATCAGACAGCTCCGGCGGCGCCGGAATCCAGGCAGACATCAAGACCGTCACCGTGCTGGGCGGCTATACGATGAGCGCGATCACCGCGATCACCGCACAGAACACGCTTGGCGTCACGGCAGTCGAGGTCCTTACGCCTGAACTGATCGCCGCGCAGATCGATGCCTGCATCAGCGACATCGGGGTCGATGCGGTGAAGATCGGGATGCTCGGCTCCCCCGAAATCGCCCACGTCGTTGCTGATCGGCTGGAGCGGCTCGCCGTGCCAATCGTCTTCGACCCAGTGATGATCGCCACCAGTGGTGCGGCCCTTGCAGATGAGGCGACCATCGCCGCGTTTGAGCGGCTGATGCAATTCGCCACGCTTTCGACCCCGAACGTACCGGAGCTGGCCGCTCTGGGCGGTCACGAAGGAATGGCCGTGCGCGGCATTTCCTATCTTGCCAAGGGTGGCGACGCGACGGGCGAAGTGGTTGAGGATGTGCTGGTCGTTCCGGGCCAACAGCCCCGCGTGATGTCCTCGCCGCGCATCCATACGCGGCACACCCATGGCACAGGCTGCACGATGTCGAGCGCGATTGCGACCTACCTCGCCCAGGGCATGGACCTTATCGAAGCGGTCGAACGTGCCCGCCGCTTCGTCCGCTCGGCCCTACTGGCCGCTCCCGGCTTTGGTGGCGGAAGCGGCCCTCTCGGGCATACGCGGGCAAGCGATCAATCGAGCGCGTAAAAGTCGCGGATTACCGCCCAGGCGTCCTGCGCGGTTTCGACCCAGTGGAACAGCTTGAGATCATCCGGGCTGACCACGCCTTCCTCGGCCAGGGCATCGAAATTGACCACCTTGGTCCAGAACTCCTTGCCGAACAGCAGGATCGGGATCGGCTTCATCTTGCCGGTCTGGATCAGGGTGAGCAGTTCCATGAACTCGTCAAGCGTGCCGAACCCGCCCGGAAAGACGGCGACAGCGCGGGCGCGCAGCAGAAAATGCATCTTGCGCAGAGCGAAGTAGTGGAACTGGAATGCCAGGCGCGGGGTGACATAGGAATTGGGCGCCTGTTCGTGCGGCAGCACGATGTTGAGACCAATGGTCTCCGCCCCGGCCTCGACCGCGCCGCGATTGGCTGCTTCCATGATCGACGGGCCACCGCCCGAGCAGACCACGAACTGGCGCATGC
>CAZNBX010000379.1:1037-1527 GCA_964571305.1 uncultured Novosphingobium sp. | reverse complement strand
TTGCCGCTCATGTTCACTGGCGAACCGTGCGTCAGGTGCCCGCCAGAGTTCAGGTCCAGCCCCATGAAGCTGTCGCCCGGCTGCAGCAGCGCCAGGAATACCGCCTGGTTCATCTGGCTGCCCGAATTGGGCTGAACATTGGCGAACTGGCAGCCGAACAGCGCCTTGGCCCGCTCGATCGCCAGGTTTTCGACCACGTCGGCATATTCGCAGCCGCCGTAATAGCGCTTGCCCGGATAGCCTTCGGCGTACTTGTTGGTGAAGACCGAACCGGCGGCCTCCAGCACGGCCAGGCTGGTGATGTTTTCCGAAGCGATCAGCTCGATGTTGTGGCGCTGGCGATTCAACTCGCTCTGGATTGCGGCATGGACCTCGGGGTCGGCCTCGGCGAGATGGGCGGTGAAGAAACCGGCGTTGCGAACGGCGTCAGTCATCGTGAACGTGCTTTCAGATCGGGGGGGTGGAGAGCTGCGCGACGCGGCCCGCAGGG
>CAZNBX010000379.1:0-1027 GCA_964571305.1 uncultured Novosphingobium sp. | reverse complement strand
CGGGCAGGTGAGCGGTAAAGAACCCGGCGGAGCGGACGGCATCAGTCATCGGTGGGACTACCTTCAGATCGAGGGATTGGAGAGCTTCTCGACGCGGCCAGCATGGCGGCCACCGCCGAATTCAGTGGAAAGGAAAGCGTCGAGGCAGGCCTTGGCCATGTCGACACCGGTCAGGCGCGCACCCATCGCGATCACATTGGCATCGTTGTGCTCACGGGCGAGGGCAGCGGAAAGGGGTTCGGAAACCAACGCGCAGCGGCAGCCAGGCTCACGGTTCACGGCAATCGAAATGCCGATCCCCGACCCGCAAAGGGCGACGCCAAACTGCGCGGTCCCATCGGCCACGACCGAGGCCAGTTTGTAGCCGAAATCGGGATAGTCGACGCGATCGGCCGTTTCGGGTCCAAGGTCGGCAACTTCGTGCCCCAGGCCGATCAGGTATTCGCGCAATTCTGCCTTTAGGTCGACGGCGGCATGATCGGAAGCAATGGCAATGCGCATGGTTGGGCCAGGCCTGTGCAGGGAGGAGAATCGCTCGCCGCCCCTTTAGGCGCGACTCGCTCGCAAAGCCAGAGTGGCGGCACCTTGGGGCATAAAACAGGTAAGCCCCGTCACTTTCGTGGCGGGGCTTCCTGATCCGTTCTTCCGAAGAAAAGCCGGACCAATCAGATGTCTGTTGTCGCTCGTTGCAAAGGTAGAACCCAAAAGGCGGAATTCCGTTCCCGCAGCGCGCGAAATTTTTTCCCTACTGGTCCAGGAAGCTGCGCATCTTGCGCGAGCGGCTGGGGTGCTTGAGCTTGCGCAGGGCCTTGGCTTCGATCTGGCGGATACGTTCACGGGTGACCGAGAACTGCTGGCCGACTTCTTCCAGGGTGTGATCGGTATTCATCCCGATGCCGAAACGCATGCGCAGCACGCGTTCTTCGCGCGGGGTCAGGCTGGCCAGGACGCGGGTGACCGTTTCCTTGAGGTTGGCCTGGATTGCCGCGTCGACCGGGATAACCGCGTTCTTGTCCTCGATGAAATC
>CAZNBX010000378.1:0-1528 GCA_964571305.1 uncultured Novosphingobium sp. | reverse complement strand
GGCCGAAGCAAAGGTGGTGCGAAGCATGCTGGACATTCTGCGCAAAGGCTCCTTATGGCAGGCTGAACAGCCCGTATGGGCCACATCCAGGGATAAAGTCCATGTTCTCCGGCTCGATTCCGGCTTTAGTCACCCCCTTTAAGGATGGCGCTGTCGACGAGGCTGCGTTTCGCCGCCTGATCGATTGGCAGATTGAACAGGGATCGTCGGGACTGGTCCCCTGCGGCACCACCGGAGAGGCGCCAACGCTGAGCAATGACGAACAGCACCGCCTGTTTGCCATCACGGTCGAGCAGGCGGCTGGCCGGGTTCCGGCTATCGCCGGCTGCGGCAGCACCGAGACCCAGACCGCGCTGTGGCACATGCAGGAAGCCAAGGCGATCGGTGCCGATGCCGCCCTGATGGTCGCGCCGTACTACAATCGCCCGAGCCAGGCTGGCCTGCTCGCCCATTTCAGCTACCTCGCGGAAAAGGTCGACCTGCCGATCGTGCTCTACAACGTTCCCGGCCGCACCGTGACCGACATCAAGCCGGAAACGGTGATCGAACTGGCCAGGCGCTTTCCGGAGCGGATCATCGGGATCAAGGACGCCAGCGGCGACATGACCCGGCTGACCGCGCACCGCATGGCGCTGGGCGAGGGCTTCGCGCAGATTTGCGGCAACGATGACATGGCGCTGCAGTACAACGCCGGCGGCGGGGTCGGCTGCATTTCGGTGACGGCCAACGTTGCACCGGCACTTTGCGCACAGTTCCAGGCGGCCAGCCGGGCCGGCGATATGGCCCTTGCGCACGAATTGAACGAGCGCCTGTTCCCGCTGCACCAGGCGATGTTCACCGATGCTTCGCCGGGGCCGGTCAAGTATGCGCTGGCCAAGGTGCTCGGCTGGATCGGCGAGGAAGTGCGCCTGCCGCTGGTGGCTTGCAGCGCCGAATCGCGCCGCGCGGTCGATGCCGCTCTGGAGCATGCCGGACTGGCCTAGTCGCTTCCGGGTTGAGTACCGATACGCGCCTTTGGCAGGCCGTCCACAACTTGTCGCCGGCAATGCGATTGTAGGCTGCTGAGCGGTTTGCATTTCCTGCCGGGCACCCTACATGGCCGAAGACCATGGCCCGCCCAACCCACGCCCAGTTCGACAAGAAGAAGATCGTCGCCGAGAACCGGCGCGCGCGGTTTGACTATTACATCGAGGACACGACCGAAGCGGGCATCGCCCTGACCGGGACCGAGGTGAAGAGCCTGCGCTTTGGCGAGGGCTCGATTGCCGAATCCTATGCCGAGGTGAAGGATGGGCAGGTCTGGCTGATCAATTCCAACGTGCCCGAATTCAGCCACGGCAACCGTTTCAATCACGAGCCGAAGCGCCCCCGCAAGCTGCTGCTCCATGCGCGCGAGATCGACCGCTTCACCGGCGCAGTCGAGCGCAAGGGCATGACCCTGGTGCCGCTGTCGATCTATTTCAACAGCCGCGGCCGGGCAAAGGTTGAACTGGCACTGGCCAAGGGCAAGAACGTTGCGGACAAGCGC
>CAZNBX010000377.1:510-1535 GCA_964571305.1 uncultured Novosphingobium sp. | reverse complement strand
GGCGCGACATCGCGGCCCATGTCGATCCGCGTGACCTTGTGCCCGCGCTCTTCCAGCGCATTGGCCACGCCCTCGCCGCTCATCAGGCTGACCGGCCGTTCGTTCGACCAGCCGCCCATCAGGACCGCGACATGGAGTTTCGGAAGGCTCACTTGTTACCCACCCTTTGAATTTCCCATTCGAGCTCTACGCCCGAGTTTTCCTTGACCCTGCGGCGCACTTCCTCGCCGAGGTTTTCGATATCCGCGCTGCTCGCCTCGCCCAGGTTGAGCAAGAAGTTGCAATGCTTTTCGCTGACCTGCGCACCGCCCAGGGTCAGGCCGCGACAGCCGGCCTTGTCAACCAGTTCCCAGGCCTTGGCACCATCAGGATTTTTGAAGGTGCTGCCGCCAGTCTTGCTGCGCAGCGGCTGGCTGGCTTCGCGGCTGGCGGAAATGCGGTCCATCTCAGCTTGGATATCCTCGGCCTTGCCCGCCCGCCCGCGGAACCGCGCACCGACCACGATCGCGCCTTCAGGCAGCTCGGAATGGCGATAGGTATAGTGCAGTTCTTCCACCGGCAGGGTCAGCAGCGTGCCGTCGCGCAGGACCACGTCGCAGGCGACCAGGATGTCCTTGACTTCGCGGCCATAGGCACCGCCGTTCATCCGCACGAAACCGCCGACCGTGCCGGGGATCGAGCGGAGGAATTCAAGGCCCGCAATGCCATTGTCGCGCGCGGTCGAGGAAACCAGGATGCCGCTGGCCCCGGCTCCGCAGTCCAGCGTCAGGTCCGCGCTCTTGCCGACCTTGGCGAAGGCCTTGCCCAGCCGCACGACCACGCCGGGAACCCCGCCATCGCGGACGATCAGGTTGGAGCCCAGACCCAGCGCCATGACCGGAACAGCCGGATCGAGCCCGCGCAGAAAGGCCTGCAGATCCGCCACGTCCTTGGGCTCGAACAGCCACTCGGCATTGCCGCCGGACTTGAACCAGACCAGCGGCGCGAGCGGGGCATTGGCCGTCAGCTTGCCTTGAACCGGGGGG
>CAZNBX010000377.1:0-497 GCA_964571305.1 uncultured Novosphingobium sp. | reverse complement strand
AAGTTGATTTTGTCGGCCAGCCCGCCCGCCCACTTGGTGATGTCACCAGCGCCAAGGCAGACCACCATGTCGCCCGGCTTGGCCGTGTCAGCCAGGGTCGCGGCCAGGGCGTCGGCCCCGGCAACGGTGTGTGCGCTGCGGTGGCCACGGGCCTTGATACCCTCGACCAGCGCCGCGGAATCGACGCCTTCGATCGGGGCTTCACCAGCGGGATAGACCGGGGCGGCATAGACCACATCGGCATCGTTGAAGGCGCCCTGGAACTCTTCCATGTGGTCGCGTAGCCGGGTGAAGCGGTGCGGCTGGACCACGGCGATCACCCGGCCGGTCCCGACGCCTTCGCGCGCTGCGGCCAGGACGGCGCGGATTGCGACCGGATGATGGCCGTAGTCGTCGATCACGGTCACACCGTCGATGTCGCCCACCTTGGTGAAGCGGCGCTGCACGCCCGAGAACTTCGCAAAACACTTAAAACGCTTCAGTTTTTGTATCGGACG
>CAZNBX010000376.1:0-1542 GCA_964571305.1 uncultured Novosphingobium sp. | reverse complement strand
GGCCCGGTCCGTGACCGAGGCTCCGGGGTTGGCGAATGCGCACTTACCCCAGATTTCGCAGCCGGCGGCCTCGCTTGGCCCTTCCAGCAGGACCAGCGGCGTATTCCCGATTAGTTCGAGCGTTTCGCTCTTCGCAGAAGGTGCATTCATGCGAACAGAGGTAGGTTTGACGGGCGCGCGGCGCAATGGAATTGCGCTTGCGCCCATGAAACTTAGTCTTCCGGCGCGATCGTCACCTTGAGGCCATCGAGCGCATCGGTGATTTCGATCTGGCACGACAGGCGCGAATTTTCAGTGCGGTGGTCGGTCGAATCGAGCAGGTCGTTTTCGTCCTCGCTCAGCGCGCTGACCTTCCCGGCAAAGGCAGGGTCGACATAGACGTGGCAGGTCGCACACGAACAGCAACCGCCGCACAGGGCGAGCAATTCGTCAAAGCCATTGTCCCGGATCGCTTCCATCACCGAAACGCCAGCGCTGGCTTCGATTTCCTTTTCTTCACCGGCACGGTTGACCACGACAAGCTTCGGCATTTCCGTCGATCCTCTTCGCATGCGCCCCCTATCGGCGCTTTGGCGGGGCTGCTAACCACTCGCCTTTCCTTTGGCAAGCAGGACTCTGGCGCATGGGCCTCAATGCAGAGCAGATCAGGACCGGGCTCGACTGGGTGGCGGAGCGCGAGCCGGGCATTGCCCGGGCGCTGGAGCGGCTTGGCTATCCGGAACCGCGCATCCGCCCCACTGGCCACGTCACCATGATGCGGACCATCGTGGGCCAGCAGGTCAGCGTCGCCGCCGCGGCATCGATGTGGCGCAAGTTTGAGGACTTCGCCGGTGCCGAGCCGGACCCGCAGCGCGTGCTGGCCGCCGATTTCGACACCCTGCGCGCCTGCGGCCTGTCGCGGCAAAAGCAGGGCTACATGCGCTCGCTGTGCGAACTGGTCGTCTCGGGCGAGCTCGATTTCAGCGACCTGCCGGCCGATGACGAGGAAGCGATTGCCGTGCTAACCCGGATCAAGGGCATCGGACGCTGGTCGGCCGAAATCTATCTGCTGTTTGCCGAGGGACGGCCGGACATCTGGCCAGCGGGGGATCTGGCCGTCCAGGCCGGGCTGACTAAGCTGCTCGGCCTGGACGGGCGGCCCAACGAACGTGCGACCCGGGGGCTCGCTGAAGGCTGGAGGCCGCATCGAGGAGCAGCCGCCATCTTCACCTGGCACTGCTATAACAACCCGGCTCTCTAAGCATTGCTAACAGCGGCGTAGGGGACAATCGGGGGAAGAGATGCCAACGGGCACGGCCCCGGAAAGGCAGTGGCAATAGCTGTCTCTGGTAAAGTTTCCGTTTATAAACCTGATGTTACGGAAACCCTCCGGCAAAAACCGAGCGCTGCCAAGCCTAGAGATATCCCTCGATCACCCGCGCCATGGCAGCGTCGCGCGCTGAAAGACCGTCCGCATCGTGCGTGGTCAGAGTCATCTCCACCCGGTTATAGACGTTGAACCATTCCGGGTGATGATCTGCCTTGTCCGCGTAAATCGCCACG
>CAZNBX010000375.1:492-1546 GCA_964571305.1 uncultured Novosphingobium sp. | reverse complement strand
ATGATCTCGTACCGCCCCTTGGGCATGATCGGCAGTTCGGCGCGGGTCTTGTCCGGCCACATGCCGAGGCCGAGGAAGCCGGTATTGGTCTGCGCCCCGATCGCCTTGACCTGATCGAGGTGACGGCCGGTTTCGGAACAGGTCTGGTGCAGGTTCTCCAGCGGCGCGCCGGACAGTTCCAACTGGCCCGCCGGTTCGAGGCTGACCGTGCCGTCGCTGCCGGCCATGGCGATGACCTTGCCGCCTTCCAGGATCGGTTCCCAGCCGAAATCGGTCAGCGCCATCAGCAAGTCGCGGATGCCGCCGGGTTCGTCATAGGACGGGGCGTGATGGTCGGCCGTGGAAAAGACCAGCTTTTCGTGCTCGGTCCCGATGCGCCAACGGTCGCGCGGTTTCTCACCCTTGATCATCGGCGCAACCAGTTGGTCGCGGCTTTCGATAACCGGATCGTTGCGATCTGAAACCTGTCTCGTGCTCATGGCCGGGGAGTTAGTGGGTTGCAGGCCCCGGCGCCAGAAAAATCCTCCCCGGCGAACCGGGGAGGATATGTATTCTTACTTCAGGCCACGCGCCTTGAGCATCGGCTCGACGCTCGGCTGGCGCCCGGCAAAGTTCTGGTACATCACCGAATAGTCCTGGCTGTGACCCTTCGACAGGATCGTGTCGCGCAGGTGCTGGCCGTTCTGGCGGGTCATGCCGCCGTTCTCGGTGAACCAGGCATAGGCGTCGTGATCGAGCATTTCGGTCCAGCTATAGGCATAGTAACCGGCCGCATAGCCGCCGCCCCAGATGTGGCGGAAATAGCTGGTGCGGTAACGCGGCGGGACCAGTTCGGTGTGCAGGCCCTTGGCATCCAGGGCTGCCAGCGCGCTCTTTTCATAGGCGTTGACGTCGCTCGGCGTCGAACCGGCGGGCAGGGTGTGCCACTTCATGTCGAGCAGGGCGGCAGTCATCACTTCGCCCAGCGCATAGCCCTGGTTGAAGTCATGGGCCTTTTTGATCTTGGCGACCAGTTCCGCCGGCATCGGTGCGCCGGTCTTGTAGTGCTTGGCAA
>CAZNBX010000375.1:0-471 GCA_964571305.1 uncultured Novosphingobium sp. | reverse complement strand
GTTCGACAGCATGCCGTGCAGGGCATGGCCGAATTCGTGGAACATGGTGTTGGCGTCATCCCAGGTGACCAGCGCGGGCTGGCCCGGAGCGGGCTTTGTGAAGTTTTCGACGTTGAAGACCACCGGCTTGGTGCCCAGCAGCGTGGTCTGATCGACGAAGTTCGACATCCATGCACCGCCCGACTTGTTGTCGCGCTTCCACGGGTCGAAATAGAACAGCGCCAGTTCGCTGCCGTCGGCGTCATAGACGGTGTAGACGGTCACGTCCGGGTGATAGACCGGAATGTCGGTGCGCTTCTTGAAGGTCAGCCCATAAAGCTGGTTCGCGGCAAAGAACACGCCGTTTTCCAGCACATTGGTGATTTCGAGGTAGGGCTTCACTTCGTTCTGGTCGAGCGCGTACTTCTTGCGGCGCAGCTTTTCAGCATAGAAGTCCCAATCGGCCGGGGTAACAGTGAACTTGCCGCCTTC
>CAZNBX010000374.1:0-1549 GCA_964571305.1 uncultured Novosphingobium sp. | reverse complement strand
CTTTTCAGCGCTGGAAATCTTGCTGAGCGAGAGGGCAATCGTGCCTTCCTTCTCGGCGACAGGTCCGGCGACCACGCCCAGGTAGACCTTCTCCACCTCGCGCGCCTCGAACGCGGCGTTGAACCGCTTCAGCGCCTTGGGATTGCGCGCCATCAGCAGGCAGCCCGAAGTGTCGGTGTCGATCCGGTGCACCGGAACCGGCACGCGCTGGAACCCCAGCTTCAGCTCCTCAAGGTGGTTTTCCAGGCTGCGGCCCCCGGCGCGCGGGCGCTCGATCGGCAGGCCGGCGGGCTTGTCGATGACCAGGGCTTCGCCATCTTCGTACAGGATCGGGATCACGCTCACTTTAGTGCCTCCGCAATGCGGCGCACCGCTTCTGAAAGTTTGGCCTCATCGGCCGCGAAACTGATGCGGAAGCCATCGCGTCCGCCAAAGGCCGAAGCCGGAACCACCGCGACGCCATGCTCCAGCAGATGCAGGCACAGCGCCTCGTCATTGCCAAAGCGCGCGATCACGGGCGCGGCATCGACCATGCAATAGAACGCGCCGTCCGGCACGGGAGTCGACAGCCCAGGAATCGCGTTGATCCCCGCCACCACCATGTCGCGCCGCGCCCGAAAGCGTTCGCGCCAGTCGAGCAGGAATTCCTGCGGCCCCTCGAAGGCGGCCACGGCAGCGGCCTGGCTGATCGAGGCGGGATTGCCCGAGCTGTGCGATTGCAGCCGCGCCATGGCCTTGATCAGCCATTCAGGGCCGGCTGAAACGCCGATGCGAAAGCCGGTCATGGCGTGGCTCTTCGAAACGCCCGACACGGTCAGGACGCGCTCGGCCAGCTCCGGGCATTCGACCGCCAGCGTGGCATGGGCGCCGGTGCCATAGCGCAGCGGGGCGTAGATATCGTCGCTCATCACCAGCACTTGCGGATGGCGCGCCAGCACCTCGCCCAGTGCGCGCAGTTCCTCGGCCGGGTAGGTCGCGCCGGTCGGATTGCCCGGACTGTTGAGTAGCAGCCAGCGCGTGTCCGGGGTGATCGCTGCTTCCAGCTGCGCCGCCGTGATGCGGAAACCGCCGGCGGCCGTGGTTGGCAGGTCGACCACTTCGGCCCCGGCAAAGCGGACGATTTCCGGATAGCTGACCCACCACGGGCTGGGGATCAGCACCTTGTCGCCGGGATCGAGCGTGGCGAGCAGAGCGTGAAAGATCGCCTGCTTGCCGCCCGCGCTGACGATGATCTGTTCGGGCCTTGCCGTGATGCCCAGGTCGCGCTGGAAATGCAGTGCAGCGGCTTCGCGCAGCCTCATGGTGCCAGCGACGGGGGTATATTTGGTCTCGCCCGCATCCAGCGCCGCCTTGGCCGCAGCGATGACATGCGGCGGGGTGGCAAAGTCCGGCTCGCCCACGGAAAGCGAGATCATGTCCTTGCCCAAGGCGCGCAGTTCGGTCGCGCGGTCGGTGATCGCCGTGGTCTGCGACGGAGCGATGCGCGACAGGGCCTGGGCCAGCTTCACAGCAGCACCGCCGGGATGAGCCCGCGCAGGGCATTGCCGAT
>CAZNBX010000373.1:1317-1571 GCA_964571305.1 uncultured Novosphingobium sp. | reverse complement strand
GTTGCCAAGGCCGAACGGCTTGACCGATTCCATGGTCAGCGCGCTGATGTCGAAGGCGAGGACCTGCCACTTCGACAGCGAGCCGTCCTCCAGCGGATTAACTTCGTACTTCGCCTTTTCGAGGTTGCGCTTCGTGAACTCACCGGTGTCGGCAATGATCAGGCCGCCGGGCTTGAGTGCGCCAACGTTGGTCTTCAGCGCAGCGGGGTTCATTGCCACGAGTACGTCAGGGGCGTCGCCTGCCGTATCGATCT
>CAZNBX010000373.1:0-1307 GCA_964571305.1 uncultured Novosphingobium sp. | reverse complement strand
AACGCCGAACAATGTGCCCAAAGGAGCGCGAATTTCCGCCGGAAAGTCCGGGAAAGTGGCGAAGTCGTTGCCTGCCAATGCGCTCGACAGGGTGAATTGGCCACCCGTGAGCTGCATGCCATCACCGGAATCGCCCGCGAATCGGACGACAACGGCTTCAGGACTATTTTTGATCGATTCCGTGGGTTCGGCGGTTTGCGTTGCCATGCTTCTTCCTTGTCAGGCGGACCTTGGCGCCTGCTTCACAAAAAGCGCCCTAGTCTCCTCCCCATGCCGTGCGCAATCAAGAAAAACTGTGCCACGGGCAATTGAACAAGAGGCGCGCCAAGGCGGCTAGTCAAGGGGCAAAAGCTGTCTTAACCTGTCGATTAAACCGCCCGCCTGCAGCGATGGGCACAAGAGAGGATGCAGCACCGATGAGCGACAACCAACCGATTATCCGCGAGGACGTCCAAGGCTTCCTGGCCCTGGCCAACAGCCTGCCCAAGCCGGAGCGGCTTGATCCCGTCGAACAACGCGTGGGCTATCTCGGACTCAAGCAAATGACCGAGGCAGACCCGCGAGAAATGTCGATAATCAAGGATTTGAGCTGCCCGGGACCCGCAGGTCCGATCCCGGTCCGCTTCTACGACGTGCGTGAGAATCGCGAGCCCAGCCCGGCAGTCCTGTTCTTCCACGGCGGCGGCTTCGTGATCGGTGACCTCGACACGCACAACTCACTTTGCACCGAACTTTCGGCCGAACTGGACCTCCCAGTCCTTGCGGTCGACTACCGTCTCGCCCCCGAGCATCCCTTCCCCGCCGCACCGGATGATTGCGAGGCAGCGGCGCGCTGGTTGGCCTCCAGTCCGCCCGAAATGGGCCGCAAAGTTACGGGCCTGATCACGATTGGCGGCAGCGCGGGGGGCAATCTTGCGACTGTTACGGCCCGCGCCCTGATCGACCGCCCCGCTGCAGCTCCCATGCTGCTTCAGGTCCTGCTCTATCCGGCGACCGATGAAAGCCAGGACGGCTCGATGGAACAATTCGCTGAGGACCACCTGCTGACCAAGGCGGTGATGGAATGGTTCTATTCGCTCTATCAGCCCAAAAGCGGCGATCCGCGCGCCTTCCCGCTCCACGCAAGCGCCAAGGGCATGTGCCCGACGATCGTCGCAACGGCTGGGCTCGACCCTCTCCAGGATCAGGGGCGCCGCATGGCGGCAAAGCTGGTCGATGCGGGGGTCGACACGCTCTACTTGCACATTGCCGGCATGACCCACGACTTTTCGAGCACGCGCAAGGCCCTGCCCAGCGCGGCCGCTGCC
>CAZNBX010000372.1:0-1571 GCA_964571305.1 uncultured Novosphingobium sp. | reverse complement strand
CGAACAGGTCCACCGGACCATCGTTCATCATTCGCCGCTTGGCATGGCGCGCCTTGGGCCACGGATCGGGATGAAGCAGGTAGAGGAACGAGAGCGAGCCGTCCGGGATGCGGCGCAGCACATCCAGCGCGTCGCCGTGGAAGATGCGGACATTGCCCAGCGGCGGATGGGCACCGTGGTCGCCCGAGACATGGACCAGCGCCTGGGCCACGCCGTTGATGAATGGTTCCGCGCCGATGAAGCCATGATCGGGCAGCATGTCGGCCCGGCCGGCCATGTGCTCGCCGCCGCCAAAGCCGATTTCGAAATGGAGCGGACAGGGCTGGCCGAACAGGCGCTCGGCCGTCACCGGTCCTTCTTCGGGAACGGCAATCTGCGGCAGCAACTGATCGACCAGGACTTGCTGGCCCTGGCGCAGGGGCTTGCCCTTCGCCCGGCCATAGAGGCGGTTGATCGTCGTCGGATCGCCAGGTTTATGGGCCGTCATGGCCCGGCGTTTGGCAGTCGCCCCCGTGCCAGTCAAGTTTGCCCGAGGCCGACTATCCCAGCGGGTACTTCACAAAAAATTTGGGATGGACGGCGCAGTGAGGCTGTGTTGAGCATGAAACATGCCGGCCTTGCATGAACCAACCAGCCAGCCCGCCCCGCTGACCGAGAAGGAGTTGGAGATTCTCCGCCTGCTGACGGCTGGCCATACCGTCAAGACCATAGCGGCACGGCTCAACCGTTCGGAAGCCTCGATCAACGAGCGGCTGCGCGAGGCACGACGCAAGACCGGGGTCGGTAGCAGCCGGGAACTGGCCCGCATGCTGGCGGCCCAAAAAAACTGGGACAAGAATTTCGATCTGTCGCGGCAGGACGCACCGACCGAGTGTGCAGTGCAGCCCGAAACCGCCGGGCGCCCACGATCGAAAGGGAAGATCATCATGTTTATTGCAGTGCCCATCGCCGCGATCGGACTGGTTGCCGCGGCAACGGACTGGTCGCAACAATCCGCACCCGTGCAGCCGGTAGCAGCCGCCGCGACCGCGCAGGATCCATTGGTCGGTAAATGGTCGCTCGACCTCAGCCGCATCCCGGCGAACGAACGGCCGCGCCGGGTGACCATAGCTTTCCGCGTCATGCCGGATCGGAAATGGAACACCCAGGTCGAAATCGTCGCCCCCGATGGCTCCACCACCCAGGCTGAATCGACCGCGGCGCTCGATGGCGTGCCTGTGCCGGTTTCCGGGAACATGGCCTTCATCGACGCGGTTTCGCTTCGCCAGCCCGAGGCCAACACGCTCGTCATGACGCTGAACAAGAACGGTGCGCCGGTATCGACCCGCGTCTACACCATATCGCGCGATCGCCAGTCGATGACCGAAACCATCGTCTGGCCGGGCAGCGACGAACCGAGAATGGTGACGACCTATTTCAACCGGATCGACTGAACGTGGCAGGTCAATAAAAACAGAACGGCCCGCTTCCAGGGAGGAGGCGGGCCGCTGCTGTTCGGGGCTTTAGCTTGATCAGGCGGCTTCCGCCTCTTCGCTGCCATCGCGCAGCACATAGCCGCGGCCCCAGACCGT
>CAZNBX010000371.1:0-1581 GCA_964571305.1 uncultured Novosphingobium sp. | reverse complement strand
CAGCGTGATGAAGTCCGCGCGGGCCAGCAGGGTATCGAGTTCCACCTTTTCCACGCCCATTTCCACGGCACGTTCCGGCGTGAGGAAGGGATCGAAGGCAACGACCTTCATCTTCAGGCCCAGCGCACGGCTGGCAACGATCGAGCCGATATTGCCGGCGCCGATCAGGCCCAGCGTCTTGCCGGTCACTTCAACGCCCATGAAGTCGTTCTTCGGCCACTTGCCTGCCTGGGTCTGGGCATTGGCTTCCGGGATCTGGCGGGCCAGCGCGAACATCAGCGCAATGGCGTGCTCGGCCGTGGTGATCGAGTTGCCGAACGGGGTGTTCATCACCACGACGCCCTGGGCCGAGGCGGCCGGGATATCGACGTTGTCGACACCGATGCCAGCGCGGCCGATGACCTTGAGGTTCGTCGCAGCGGCGAGGATTTCCTTGGTCACCTTGGTCGAGCTGCGGATGGCCAGGCCATCGTAGTCGCCGATGCGTGCGATCAGCTGTTCCGGGGTTTCGCCGGTGCTGACGTCAACGTCGCAGCCCATCTCGGTAAAGATGCGGGCGGCATTGGGGTCCATCTTGTCGGAAATGAGTACGCGGGGCTTGGTCATGATAAGCCTCTTTCAAACTGGAATGGGAGAAGGTGGGCGGGCACAAGCGGCCCGCCCGCAAAATCAGGCAGCCTTGACGGTGGCGTAGGCCCAGTCGAGCCAAGGACCGAGATCCTCGATATCGGCGGTTTCAACCGTCGCGCCGCACCAGATCCGCAGACCCGGAGGGGCATCGCGGTAGCCAGCGATGTCAAAGGCCGCGCCTTCCTTTTCGAGCGCGACGGCCATGGCCTTGATAAAGGCTTCGTCCGCACCTTCGACCGACAGGCAGACCGAAGTCTTCGAGCGGGTCGCTTCGTCAGCGCAGAGGTGTGAAAGCCAGGAACGCTCCGCAACGATCTTGTTCAGGGCAGCCGCATTGGCATCGCTGCGCGCCTGCAGACCCTTGAGGCCGCCAAGCCCCTTGGCCCATTCCAGCGCGAAGATCGCGTCTTCGACCGCCAGCATCGACGGGGTGTTGATGGTTTCGCCCTTGAACACGCCTTCAGCCAGCTTGCCCTTGGAAACGAGGCGGAACACCTTCGGCAGCGGCCAGGCCGGCGTATAGGTTTCCAGCCGTTCGACCGCGCGCGGGCCGAGGATCAAGACGCCATGGCCGCCCTCGCCGCCCAGCACCTTCTGCCAGGAGAAAGTGGCGACATCGATCTTCGACCAGTCGATGTCATAGGCAAAGACAGCCGAAGTCGCGTCGGCAAAGGACAGGCCTTCGCGGGTTTCCGGAATGAAATCCGCGTTCGGTACGCGGACGTGAACAGCACGCCGTTCGACCAGTCGATCTGCGACAGGTCGGGCAGCTGGCCATAGTCGGCGCGCAGGACAGTCGGATCGAGCTTAAGCTGCTTGGCAGCGTCGGTCACCCAGCCTTCGCCGAACGATTCCCAAGCCAGGGTGGTCACCGGACGGGCGCCCAGCATGGTCCACATGGCCATTTCGAAGGCGCCGGTGTCCGAACCCGGAACGATACCGATGCGGTGC
>CAZNBX010000370.1:1059-1585 GCA_964571305.1 uncultured Novosphingobium sp. | reverse complement strand
TCGATGCTTCTCCGCATCCCTGCCCGGTTTGCGGTGAGACTGAATTTTCTGAAGGCGGCAGTTACGAGATTTGCGAAGTCTGCAATTGGGAAGACGATCCGGTTCAGCTCAACGAACCGGATTTCCCATTTGGGGCGAACCAAGTGTCTTTGACAGAAGCTCGCCAAACTTGGGCGGAAACTGGGAAAGCACTCAAATGAACGACATGACCCCCATCACCACCACCCTCAAGGACTGGGAATCGGACCAGGAAGTCCGCTGGTGCCCGGGCTGCGGGGACTATGCGATCCTCAAGGCGGTGCAGCGCACGCTGCCCGAGCTGGGCGCCGATCCGGCCAAGACTGTGTTCGTGTCGGGCATCGGCTGCTCCAGCCGCTTTCCCTACTACGTCGAAAGCTATGGCTTCCATACGATCCACGGCCGCGCACCGGCTGTGGCGACGGGGATCAAGCTGGCCAATCCTGAACTGGATATCTGGCTGGTCACCGGCGACGGCGATGGCATGTCGATCGGCGGCAACCACACG
>CAZNBX010000370.1:0-1034 GCA_964571305.1 uncultured Novosphingobium sp. | reverse complement strand
AAGGGCCAGTACGCACCGACCAGTCGCGAAGGCACCCATAGCCCGACGACGCCGCTGGGTTCGGTCGATCGTCCGGCGCTGCCTTGCGCCTTCGCGCTTGGGGCCGGCGCCCGTTTCATTGCGCGCGGGTTTGACGTGTCAAAGCACCTGCCGGACGTGCTCAAGGCAGCCCATGCCCACAAGGGTGCAGCCTTCGTTGAAATCTTCCAGAACTGCATCGTCTACAACAAGGACCGCTTCGAGGACTTCGCTGCCCCCAAGGGTGCTGAAGACCGCCAGCTTTGGCTCAAGAACGGCGAGCCCATGCTGTTCGGCAGCGAGAAGAGCGGCGGCGTGAAGGGCATTGCCCTCGACCTCAAGAGCTTGACGCTCAAGGTTGTCGACGTGGTCGATGGCGATTGGCAGGCGGCGGGCGTGATCGTCCATGACGTCACCAACCGCTCGATCGCGCACATGCTGGTCGAAATGCCGTTCGGTCCGTTCCCGATGGCGCTGGGCGTGATCTATGACGATCCGCGTCCGACCTACGAGGAAGCCGTGCTCGGCCAGGACGCCAAGGCGCGCGAAGGCAAGAACACCGATCTGGCGCGTTTGCTCGCCAAGGGCCAGACCTGGACGGTGAACCCGGACGAGGGGCATCCGGCCTGATCCAAGGGCCATGGACAACCTAACTCATTCCCTGATTGGCGCGGCGCTTGGCCAGGCAGGGCTCAAGCGCAAGACTGGCCTGGCCATGCCGGCGCTGATCATTGCAGCAAACCTGCCCGATATTGACGCGGGCTGCGTGGCCTATGGCATCGAGAGCCTGGCCATGCGGCGCGGGATCACCCACGGGCCGCTGGCCTTGGCGATCCTGCCCTTGCTGCTGGCCGCAGGTCTGTGGTGGTTCGATCGCCGGCAAACAAGGCGGGGTAAGCGGCCGGAGGGCCGGTTGCCGGTGCGCTTCGGTTGGCTTGTGGCGCTATGCTATCTCGGCACATTCAGCCATCCGCTGTTCGACTGGTTCAATACCTACGGCATCCGTTTGCTCGAGC
>CAZNBX010000369.1:0-1588 GCA_964571305.1 uncultured Novosphingobium sp. | reverse complement strand
TGGCCAAGGCCACCTTCCCCGGCATGCGCGAACGCGGCTGGGGCCGGATCGTCAACATCGGTTCGATCAACGGCCAGGCCGGGCAATACGGCCAGGTCAACTATGCCGCAGCCAAGTCCGGCATTCATGGCTTCACCAAGGCGCTGGCGCAGGAAGGAGCCAAGTTCGGCATCACGGTCAACGCCATCGCGCCGGGCTATATCGACACCGACATGGTCGCCGCCGTCCCGGCTCAGGTCCTGGAAAAGATCGTCGCCAAGATCCCGGTCGGTCGCCTCGGCCACGCCGAGGAAATCGCCCGCGGCGTCGCCTTCCTGACCAGCGACAATGCCGGGTTCGTCACCGGCTCGACCATGAGCATCAACGGCGGCCAGCATATGTACTGACCTGTTGGAAGAAGTGGACACAGTGGACTCATCGTCCGCTTTTTCCAACAACCGTTGCGCGGCGGAAGTGAGCGGTTTTTTGGCTCCCGGCGCGGTTAAATGTACGCGGCTGAGATAAAATTCACGCCCGCCGCTACGCCTGCTGCACTCAACAATTTCAAAGACCGCGCGCCTTATCGCAGGCTTCCGCCAAGTAGGAAAATCGCGTCCTTCAGTCCCCATCACCCCGAACTTGATGCGGGGTGATTGGCGCGGGTGCGGATTATTCCGTGCTTCGGATTTCGACGTGGCAGGCTAAAAGGCACCATGACCACCCCGTTCCACCCGCCAGTCAAGCGCTCGGTCGAGATTGCCGGGCACAAGACCTCGATAAGCCTTGAGCCGTTATTCTGGGACTTGCTGCGGCAGGCCGCGCAGGACGAGGGGCTGCCGATCAGCGCCTTGGTGGCGCGGATCGATGCGGAGCGGATCAAGGCGCCCGAGCCGCCCGGCCTGGCCGGAGCCATCCGCCTGTGGCTGGTGGCGCGGCTGGTGGCCGGGCTGGCCGCGGCTTTGCCTGAAGCCTAGCGCTTGCCCATCGGCGGCGGGTCGCTGGCCGGGAAGCTTTCGTCGACTTCCTCATCGACCTTGTCCCATTCGGGCGGATCGCTGCGCATGGCGTCGGGGCCGGCATTGCGGACCGGGGCAAAGCCATCGGTGCTTTCGCCGGTGGCAAAGGCTACGGAATCGTCGTGCGCCTGGTTGCTTTCGTAGAACTTCCAGGCGGCGTATGCTGCGACGCCAAGCGCCGCCATCTTAAACAGGGCCATGTTCGTTTCTCCTGGCCCCCTCCGGCAATGACAACTCGCCAGCCCGCCTCCGGTTCAGTTCAGGCGGGGGGCAGGGCGATCAATCCCCGCCGATCCGTTCGATCTGCGCGCCGACCAGCGCCAGCTTTTCCTCAAGCCGCTCGTAACCGCGGTCGAGGTGATAGAGCCGGTGGACCTGGGTTTCGCCCTCGGCCGCCAGCCCGGCGATGACCAGGCTCATCGAGGCACGCAGGTCGGTCGCCATGACTTCGGCCCCGGTCAGCTTGCCGACGCCGTGGACCACGGCGGTGCGGCCCTTGGTCTCGATATGCGCGCCCATGCGGTTGAGTTCCGGCACGTGCATATAGCGGTTTTCGAAGATCGTCTCGGTCAGGACCGAGCTGCCTTCGGCCA
>CAZNBX010000368.1:0-1589 GCA_964571305.1 uncultured Novosphingobium sp. | reverse complement strand
GCAAGGCTGCGGCCAAACTGAGTTTCGGCAATCCCGCGACCGTGCTGGTGGGCGATTTCCTCTTCACCCGCAGCTTTGAGTTGATGGTCGAGGACGGCAGCCTCAAGGTCCTCAAGATCCTCTCCAACGCCAGCTCGGTGATCAGCGAGGGCGAGGTCGACCAGTTGACCGCCGCTCGCCAGGTCGAAACCAGCGAAGAGCGCTACCTGAACATCATCGGCGCCAAGACCGCTGCCCTGTTCGCCGCCGCGACGCGGATTGCCGCTGTCGTTGCCGAGAAGGGCGAGGCCGAAGAGCGCGCGCTGGAAGACTATGGCCGCAATCTCGGCATCGCCTTCCAGTTGGTCGACGATGCGATGGATTACGATTCGGACAGCGCCGAAATGGGCAAGGGGCGGGGGGATGACTTCCGCGAAGGCAAGATGACCCTGCCGGTGATCCTGGCCTATGCCCGCGGGACCGAGGAAGAACGCACTTTCTGGAAGGCCGCGATCCAGGGCCATCGCACTTCGGACGACGACCTCGCCCATGCGATCGAACTGATCGCGCGCCACGATGCGGTCAACGAGACCCGCGAACGGGCCCGCCATTTCGCGAGCCGCGCGATCAACGCCATCTCCATCTTCCCGGCGAGCGAAGCCCGCGCGGCGATGACCGAGGCCGCAGAATTTGCGGTAGCGCGCCGCACCTGATCTACGCTTAACGCCGAGTAGCAACGTTACGTCGTTTTCCGCCTTTTCTGGGCGGTGAACCGTTGCGTCTTTTTAAGCGATCTTAACCAGCTCAGCCGACAGTCGGTCGCCTCGGGGGCCCAGAACCCGGCCCGAAAAGGGTCGCTGTCGCAAGGGCCAAAACATGATTGAATACCAGGAAAGCCGCTCGCTTCGGACGGTTGAACGCATCAAGCCGGATGCCGGCGACCTGCCGCCGCGCAGCACCACGCGCTGGGTCGCCCGGCGCAAGGCGCAGGTTGTTGTCGCGGTCGAGGATGGCCGGATCAGCCTGGCGGAGGCCATGGAGCGCTACAGCCTGAGTCTGGAAGAGTTCCAGTCGTGGCAGCGCGCCTTGGATCGCAACGGCGTTGCCGGACTCAGGATCGCAGCGGCACAGGAGCGCCGCAAGCGCGGTCCATCGCGGCCGCCAAACTCGTGCTTGTCGCGCACTGACAGTGTAGGCCAGCCCCGCGCTCTGCATCCGGAATGCCGTGCAAATCGTGGGGCTTGACCCTTGCCGCAATCCGTTACACTCCCACTGCAAACAGGAACCGGTCGAACTGACGGTTCGGGAGTGGGAGAATATCGCATGCAGCACCGCCGCCTCGGCAAATCCGCCATCGTTGTTTCCGATATCTGCATGGGCACCATGACCTTCGGCAGCCAGACTGACGAGGCCGAAGCGCTGCGCATCCTCGACCAGTGCTTTGAGGCCGGGATCGACTTCTACGATACGGCTGAAGGTTATCCGGTGCCGCCCGATCCCAAATACGTCGGCCGCACCGAGGAAATCGTCGGCAAGTGGCTCAAGACCAAGCCGCGCGACGCAATCATTCTGGCAACCAAGGTTTCCGGCCCCAGCCACGTCTGGTTCCG
>CAZNBX010000367.1:0-1592 GCA_964571305.1 uncultured Novosphingobium sp. | reverse complement strand
GCGACAGTTCGCCCAGCTCCTTGGGCGTCATCATGATCTGGTGCGGCCCGCGCCGCCCGAGGACCACGATCCGCTTGAGCTTTGACGTGTCGAGAATGTCGAGCGCATGGGCGACAATGTCGCTTCCGGCGAATTCGGCCCTCGATTTCGAAAGGATGCGGGTGACATCGAGTGCAACGTTGCCCATGCCGATGACGACGGCAGTGTCTCCCGACAGTTCAGGATCGAGGGTCGCGAACTGAGGATGGCCATTGTACCAGCCGACGCAGGCGGCGCTGCCGAAGACGTTGCCCAGTTCTTCGCCCGGCAGGTCCATCTTGCGGTCGTGCGGGGCGCCGCTGGCGATGACCACTGCGTCGTAGAGCGACTGCAATTCAGCGACGGTAATGTCCTTGCCGACCATGACATTTCCGACGAAGCGGACATTGTCAGACAGGGCGGTGGCCTCGTAACGCTTGGATACACCTTTGATCGACTGGTGATCCGGCGCCACTCCGGTGCGGATCAGGCCATAGGGAACCGGGAGCATGTCGAACACGTCGACCCGAACATCGTCGCCCCACTGCTTTTGCGCGGCCTCGGCCGTGTAATACCCTGCGGGTCCCGAACCGATGATCGCGATATGGCGCATGTATCAGGCGGCCTTTCTGTCTGGTTCGTCGCTCCGGTCCGGCGCGTCGAGGAAGCCGCGTAGGCAAGATATGGTTTGCTCGCGGTGGGTCAGCATGAACAGGTGCCCGCCCTGTTCGAAAATTTCGAGCCGGCTGTGCGGGATCAGGCTTTCCAGGATCTTGCCATTGGCGAGCGGGACAATCTGGTCCTCGTCACCCATCATGATCAGTACGTCCTTCTTGAGGAACGGCAGGGCCGGGACGCTGGTCCAGCCCATCATGCAGAGCAATTGATAGATATAGCCGCGCGGGGTGGGCGGGGTCAGGCGGCCGATATGTTCGTGCTTGCCGCCGGTCAGCCCGCCATAGAGCGTGCGGAAATGCTCTTCCATGAAGGCCGCGTCGACATAGCGGCGCGGGTTGACCATCTTGGTCAGCGCGGCGGGATTGCCCGGGACCATGATCATCCCTGCGGTCGTCGCGGCGAGGACCAGGCGGCGGACCATGTCGCCATGTTGCAGGGTGAAGTGCTGGGCCATGGCGCCGCCCCAGGAAATGCCCATCACGTCGACCTGCTCGACATCGAACCGCTTGAGCAGTTCCTTGGCGGTCCAGCTCATCGTGAAGGGATTGTAGGGAACCAAAGGCTCCGGGCTGCCACCCACGCCCGGCATGTCGAACATGATGAACGGGCGTTCGGTCAGTGCCTCGGCCAGCGGGGCGACGGCTTCGATATTGGCACCGATGCCGTTGAAGAACAGGACCGGCAGGTGCTCGCTCGGCTCGTTCCAGCGCCACCGCGCCACGCGCAGCGTGCGGCCGCCGACGGTTTCCATCGAGAATTCGGCGGTCAGATCAAGGCTCACTCTGGCAGTTCCTCAGGACTGTTCGAGAACGTAAAGGCCAGGAGCCGGTTCCCTCGGCGGATATTGCTTGCTGCCGAGGGCCTGGGGCGCCGGTCCTTTTCCTCCCGGGCGGTTT
>CAZNBX010000366.1:0-1594 GCA_964571305.1 uncultured Novosphingobium sp. | reverse complement strand
GCTTCGCCCTCGGACGAAACCGCAGGCAAGCCGATCAGGTCGGCGTGATAGTACTCGCCCTCGGCCAGCGGCGGCAGGGCGGCACGCGGCACGGTCAGGGCTGTTCCGCGCAGTTTCTCGGCAGCCGTGCGGTCCGCCACTTCGGCGAACGAGGCAATCGCCCCGCCCTTGCCGTCGTCGCGGAGCTTTTTCACGGTCAGGCTGGAATCGTTGAAGGCGCGGAATCGCCGGAGCGACTCCACGCCTTCACCAAACAGCTTGAGGCGCACTTCACCCCCCACTCCGTGCGCACCGACAATGGCGGCCAGCGTGACGGGGCGATTTGCGTCCAAGGCTTAGCCTTCAGCCTGCTCTTCGCTGGCTTCGGCAGCGGGAGCTTCCTCGGCCGGAGCTTCAGCCGCAACTTCTTCAGCAGCCGGAGCTTCTTCGACGGCCGGAGCAGCAGCAGCGGCAGCAGCGGCTTCTTCAGCTTCACGGGCCTTTTCAGCCTTTTCTTCGGCGCGGTCCTTGGCCTTCTGACCCGGTTCGCCCTTCTTCGGGTTCACGGTTGCGGCGCGTTCCTTGATGCCGGCCTTGTCGAGCATGCGGGCAACGCGGTCGGTCGGCTGGGCGCCAACGCCGATCCAGTAACGGACGCGGTCTTCGACCAGGCGAACGCGGTTTTCATCGTCCTTGGCGAGCAGCGGGTTGTAGGTGCCAACCTGCTCCAGGTACTTGCCGTCACGCGGCGAGCGGCTGTTGGCAACGACGATCTTGTAGTACGGGCGCTTCTTGGAACCACCGCGCGAAAGACGAAGAGAAACGGACATTTGAATTACCTTTCTGACAAACTGCCTTAACTGGAAATCACTTCTTTTTCATCAAATCGTTGAGCGCTGGGGGCAGAGCGCCATCACCCAGACCGGGCAAGCCGCCGCCGGCTCCACCGCCCAGCCCCGGCATAGCGGCACCCAGGCCACCCTTGCCGAACAGCTTGGCGAGGCCACCCAGGCCGCCCATCTTCTTGATCTGCTTCATCGCGCGCTCCATTTCCTGGTGCATCTTGAGAAGCTTGTTCACGTCCTGGACCTGCACGCCCGAACCCTTGGCAATGCGGATCTTGCGCTTGGCATTCAGCAGGTCGGGACGGGCGCGTTCCTTGGGCGTCATCGAACCGATGATCGCATCCATGCGCAGCAGGACCCGGTCGTCCATGCCGCTGGCGTCCATCGCCTGCTTCGCCTTCTTCATGCCCGGGAGCATTCCGGCCAGCGCGCCCAGGCCGCCCATCTTCTGCATCTGGCGAAGCTGGCTGCGCAGGTCGTTCATGTCGAACTGACCCTTGGCCATGCGCTCGGCCATGCGCTCGGCTTCTTCCTGCTCGATCGCGGCGGCGGCCTTCTCGACGATCGAGACGACGTCGCCCATGCCGAGAATGCGGCCAGCAACGCGACTCGGCTGGAACACTTCCAGCGCGTCGAGCTTTTCACCGACACCGGCAAACTTGATCGGCTTGCCGGTGACATGGCGCATCGACAGCGCGGCACCGCCGCGCGCATCGCCGTCCATGCGGGTCAGCACGACGCCGGTCAGGTCGATCTGTTCGGTAAAGGAC
>CAZNBX010000365.1:322-1595 GCA_964571305.1 uncultured Novosphingobium sp. | reverse complement strand
GCCAAGGGCGTCAAGGTCGCGATTTTCGACCTTCAGGCCGAAAAGGGCGAAGCCATGGCCAAGGAAATCGGCGGCGTGTTCTGCGAAGTCAACGTCACCGACGACGCTTCGGTCGACGCCGGCTTTGCCAAGGCCCGTGCCGCCCACGGTCAGGAGCGCATCCTGGTCAACTGCGCCGGCACCGGCAACGCGATCAAGACCGCCAGTCGCAGCAAGGAAGATGGCTCGATCAAGCACTTCCCGCTCGATGCCTTCAACTGGATCATCCAGATCAACCTGGTCGGCACCTTCCGCTGCATCGCCAAGTCGGCCGCCGGCATGATGACGCTGGAACCGCAGGCTGACGGCGATCGCGGCGCGATCGTCAACACCGCTTCGGTTGCTGCCGAAGATGGCCAGATGGGCCAGGCTGCCTATTCGGCTTCGAAGGGCGGCGTGGTTGGCATGACCCTGCCGATCGCTCGTGACCTTGCTTCGGAAAAGATCCGCGTCAACACCATCCTGCCGGGCATCTTCGATACCCCGCTGCTCGCCGGTGCGCCGCAGAACGTGCGCGACGCGCTGGGCGCTTCGGTGCTCAACCCCAAGCGCCTCGGCAACCCGGACGAATACGCCAACCTCGCCATGTGCATGATCGAGAACGGCTACTTCAACGGTGAGGACGTGCGCCTCGACGGCGGCATCCGCATGACGCCGCGCTAGGTTTGTACCGCCTTCCGGCCCTGGGCGGGCTGCGCATGTCGCACCGCCCGGGCCGGAATTCGGCACAGACTTCTTGAATACAAAACCAATATACATCGGGAGAGCAAGATGGGCTATTCGCAGATCGACCTTCACATCAGCGAGGGGATCGCCACCCTGACGCTCAACCGCCCGGAGAAGATGAACGCCTTCACCGGGACGATGATGAACGAAATCAATGACGCGATGGACCGCACCGATGCGGACGACAGCGTCCGTGCGGTGATCTTCACCGGTGCCGGCGACCGGGCGTTTTGCGCCGGGGCAGATCTTACTCCCGAAGATGGCCGCGCGGTCTTTGCCAGCGGCGAAGCGGTGACCGACCTTTCGGACGAGCGCGTGCGTGATGGCGGCGGCCTGCTGACCCTGCGCCTCTACCAGTCGAAGAAGCCGCTGATTTCCGCCTGCAACGGCGCCGCCGTTGGCGTTGGCGTGACCATGCAGCTGCCGATGGACATCCGCCTGGCCAGCGACAATGCCCGCTATGGCTTCGTCTTTGCGCGCCGCGGGATCGTTCCCGAGGCTTGCTCCA
>CAZNBX010000365.1:0-301 GCA_964571305.1 uncultured Novosphingobium sp. | reverse complement strand
CCTGCCCAAGATCGTCGGGATCAACCGGGCGCTCGAATGGTGCATGACCGGACGGATCTTTGGCGCCGAGGAAGCGCTGAAGGGCGGCCTGGTCCGCTCGGTCCACCCGCAGGGCGAACTGATCGACGCGGCGCGTGGCCTGGCCCGCGAGATTGCCGACAACACCTCTGCCGTCTCGGTCGCAATGACCCGGGCGATGCTGTGGCGCGTCCCCTCGGGCGACCATCCGATGGCTGCGCACAAGGTCGACAGCCGGGCAATCTATCGCCTGTCCAAGGGTGCCGACGCGAAGGAAGGTGTG
>CAZNBX010000364.1:0-1599 GCA_964571305.1 uncultured Novosphingobium sp. | reverse complement strand
CGACTAGCGCGCTCGACACGCGGACCGAGCAGGAAATCCTGTCGACCCTGCACAGCGTCGCCGAAGGACGCACTTCGCTGTCCATCGCGCACCGTCTTTCGACGATTGCCGATGCCGACATGATCCTGGTGCTGAGCGAAGGGCAACTGGCCGAACAGGGCACCCACCAGGACCTGCTGCGCAAAGCCGGGCTCTATGCCGAAATGTGGGCGCGTCAGGCCGAGGCTATCGAGGAATACGGCGAGGCCGCGGAGTAGCCCGCTACTTCACCACGTCCGCTTCGTGCCAGACCACGGCCTGCGCCGCCTTCATGCATCCGGCTTCGTGATCCCACGCCAGGCTGGGCGAACCATAGAGCCGCCAGCCCAGCGCCAGGGCCTCGGACACGCGTTCGCAAAAGGCGCGGTCATCCTTGCCGGTGAGCAGGCGATAGATCGGGCGGTCGTCGGGTGTCTGCATCGGGGTAGGTTACACCAGCCATCAGGGTGAGGCTAGCTAAGGCCGTTACAGAATATACTTCGACAGGTCGGTATCCCGCGCCAGTCCGGCCAGGCGGTCGTGGACATAGGCGGCGTCTACCGTCACCACTTCGCCCTCGCGGTCCTCAGCTTCGAAACTAAGCTCCTCCAGCAACTTTTCCATGACGGTCTGGAGCCGCCGCGCGCCGATATTTTCGACCGCCTCGTTCACTTGCGCGGCGATCTTCGCCACTTCGCGCACTGCTTCGGGGGTGAAGTCGAGCGTAACCTTTTCCGTGCCCAGCAGGGCCTTGTACTGTTCGACCAGGTTGGCCCGGGTTTCGCTGAGGATGCGGACGAAATCGTCCTCGCTCAGCGCGGCCAGCTCGACGCGGATGGGCAGGCGGCCGTGCAGTTCGGGCAGCATGCCGCACGGCTTGGCGACGTGGAAGGCGCCGCTGGCGATGAACAGGATGTGATCGGTCTTCATGGGCCCGTACTTGGTCGCCACGGTCGTACCCTCGATCAGCGGCAGGCGGTCGCCCTGGACGCCTTCGAGGCTGACCGAGCCGCCGCGCACGTCCGACACGGCGATCTTGTCGATCTCGTCAATGAAGACGATCCCGTTGGTCTGGGCATTGGCCAGCGCAACCCGGGCGACATCGTCTTGGTCCATGCGCTTTTCGGCCTCTTCATCGACCAGCTTGGTCCAGGCCTCGGGCACTTTCAGCTTGCGCCGCTTGAGGTTCTGCTTGCCCAGCGCCTTGCCCATCATCTCGCTGAGGTTGATCATGCCGATTCCGCCGGGCATCCCGGGGATTTCCATCCCCGCCGCGGGGCTGTCCTCGACCTCGATCTCGACCTCGGTGTCATCCATCGCCTTTTCGACGATCCGCTGGCGGAACGCCTCGCGCGTGGCTTCGGACGCACCATCGCCAACCAGTGCCTTGAGCAGGCGGTCCATTGCCGCTTTCTCGGCCGCCTCGCGCACGGCTTCGCGGCGACGTTCCTTTTCCAGCCGGATCGCTTCCTCGGCCAGATCGCGGGCGATCTGCTCGACATCGCGGCCGACATAGCCGACTTCGGTGAACTTGGTCGCTTCGACCTTCACGAAAGGTGCATCAGCCAGCTTGGCCAAGCG
>CAZNBX010000363.1:0-1612 GCA_964571305.1 uncultured Novosphingobium sp. | reverse complement strand
GGCGGCTGTGGCTGCACCAGGCCAACCAGGGAATGAACCGTTGGATCGCCCAGCGCGTTCTGGGTCACGAAGCGAACGAGGACGCAAGCCCGACGTTCCTTGATACCTATGGCAATACGTCGAGCGCGGGTTCGATCATCGCGTTCCACCTCAACAACCAGGACCTGGCGGCTGGGGACACGGGCGTGATCTGCTCGTTCGGCGCCGGCTATTCTGCCGGCAGCGTTTTTGTGCGGAAGGCTGCCTGATGCCCGGAGATATTCTAGACAATCGCGGCCGCGGCGAAGCGACCTGGTCGTGGCCTTCAGTCCATCCGGAAGGCCGCGTCTTTGCGCTGATTGCCGCTGGGCTCAGTCTGGCCGCTGCATTGTTCGCCTGGGAAACGCTGGGCTGGCCGCTGGGCGTTCTGCTGCTGGGGATTCTAGCCTTTTTCCGCGATCCGCGCCGCGTCACGCCGCTGGGCGACAATCTGGTTATTTCCCCGGCCGACGGCCTGGTCACATTGATCAAGCAGATGGATGCACCGCGCGAGCTGGTGATTGACGATGGCACGGGTGCGCCCGGACTGCCCAGCGGGCCGGTAACCCGCATCTCGATCTTCATGTCAGTGTTCGACGTGCATATCAATCGCGCCCCGATTGGCGGCACCGTCCGCCGCGTTGTCTATATCCCGGGCCGCTTCCTCAACGCCGATCTCGACAAGGCGAGCGAGGAGAACGAGCGCCAGCACATCCTGATCGAGCGCGGCGATGGCACCCGCATCGGGTTCACCCAGATTGCGGGCCTCGTTGCGCGCCGCATCGTTCCGTTCGTCAAGCCGGGCGACATGCTCGCCGCGGGACAGCGGGTCGGCCTGATCCGGTTCGGCAGCCGCGTTGACGTTTACCTGCCTGCCGGAACCGAGCCCAAGGTGCTGATCGGACAAAAGGTCATCGCCGGTGAGACCGTGCTCGCCGAGATTGGCAGCGCCCTGTTGATCGAAGGTGCCCGCCAGTGATTGACCCAGCGCAGCAGCGGGCGGGCCTGACGCTGCGGGCAATGGTGCCCAATGCGATCACGGCCGCCGCGCTCTGCGCAGGTCTAACTGGCATTCGCTTTGCCATTACCGGCGATTTCGAAAAGGCGGTTCTGGCGGTGGTTCTGGCCGGTGTGCTGGACGGCATAGACGGGCGGATCGCCCGCCTGCTCAAGGCCCAGTCGCGTTTTGGTGCAGAACTGGACAGCCTGGCTGACAACGTCTCTTTCGGGGTCGCGCCGGCCCTGATCCTGTTCCTGTGGTCGCTGGACGATCTGCCGCGCCTTGGGTGGTTTGCCGCGCTTGCTTTCGCGGTCGCCTGCGCGCTGCGCTTGGCCCGCTTCAACGCCCGCATCGACGTGGCCGATGAACCGCGCAAGAATGCTGGTTTCTATACCGGGGTTCCCGCGCCAGTGGGTGCGGGGCTCGTGTTCCTGCCACTCTATCTGTGGATTGTGACCTCTGACGAACAGTTCCGCAATCCGGTGCTGGTTGGAGCCTGGCTGGTCGCCATGGCGTTCCTGATGATTTCTAGCCTGCCGACCCTCACCTGGGGCAAGTTGCGCCTGCGTAAGAACTTCCGGCTTGAGGCGCTGC
>CAZNBX010000362.1:644-1616 GCA_964571305.1 uncultured Novosphingobium sp. | reverse complement strand
CTGATGCAGGAAAACTGGATCGGCAAGAGCCAGGGCCTGCGTTGCACCTTCCGCTTTGTCGACAGCAACGACGGGATCGAAGTCTATACCACCCGGCCTGACACCATGTTCGGAGCCAGCTTCGTTGCCATCGCCGCCGACCATCCCTTTGCCCGCAAGATGGCCGAGAGCGTGCCCGAGCTCGCCGACTTCATCGCCGAGTGCAAGCAGGGCGGGACCACCGCGGCTGAACTGGAAACCGCCGAGAAGAAGGGCTTCAACACCGGCTACTCGGTCGAGCACCCGCTCAAGAGGTCGTGGCACCTGCCGGTCTATGTCGCGAACTTCGTGCTGATGGATTACGGCACCGGCGCTGGGTTTGGCTGCCCGGCGCACGACCAGCGCGACGTCGACTTCGCGCGGAAGTACGAACTGCCCGTGACCCGCGTCGTCGCCGAAGGGGACGAGACCGATCCGGTGTTCCACGGCAACGAAGCCTATACCGGCCCGGGCCGCATCGTGAACTCCGAATGGCTCGACGGCATGACCATCGACGAGGCCAAGGCCGCGATCATCGCCAAGGCCGCGCACGAAGGCAGGGGCAAGGCCGACACCCAGTACCGCCAGCGCGACTGGGCGGTCAGTCGGCAACGCAAATGGGGCACGCCGATCCCGTCCATCCACTGCGAAGCTTGCGGCGTGGTTCCGGTGCCGAAAAGCCAGCTGCCGGTGACCCTGCCCGAAGACGTCGATTTCAAGACCCCGGGCAACCCCCTGCTCCGCCACCCGACCTGGCGCCATGTCGACTGCCCGCAGTGCGGCAAGGCGGCCGAGCGGGAAACGGATACGCTCGACACCTTCGTCGACAGCTCGTGGTACTTCCTGCGCTTTGCCAGCCAGCCCTCTGACCGCCCGTTTGATCCGGAAGTGATCAAGCAGTGGCTGCCGGTCGAGCAGTACATCGGCGGCATCGAACACGCGATCCTGCCCCTG
>CAZNBX010000362.1:0-634 GCA_964571305.1 uncultured Novosphingobium sp. | reverse complement strand
GCTCTATGCCCGCTTCTGGACCCGCGCACTCAATCACATCGGCCTGATCGACGTGAAGGAGCCGTTCGCCAGCCTGTTCACCCAGGGCATGGTCACCCACGAAACCTATTCGCGGATCGACCCCGCCAACGGTCAGCCGGTCTATTTCAGCCCGGCCGAAGTGGATCGCGGCGGTGACAGCGCAACCCTCAGGGCCGATGGCCAGCCGGTCGAAATCGGCCGCGTCATCAAGATGTCGAAGAGCAAGAAGAATGTCGTCGATCCGGACGACATCATTGCCCAGTACGGCGCCGACGCGGTGCGCTGGTTCATGCTGTCCGACAGCCCGCCAGAGCGCGACCTGCCATGGTCCGAAGCCGGGATCGAAGGCTGCGCCCGCTTCGTCCAGCGCCTGTGGCGCCTGTTCGGTCAGTTCGATGCCGCCGCAACCGGCGAGGACAAGGCGCTCGACCGCAAGCGCGACCAGACCGTCGCTGCCGTAGGCGAAGACATCGCCGCACTCAGCTTCAACAAGGCCGTGGCGCGGATCTACGAACTGGCCAGCGCGGTTGAGAAGGCCCAGCCTTCGGCCAGCCGTTCTGCCGCGATCCGGGTGCTGCTGGCGCCACGCGCCGCCGTGCTGCGCGATGGCCTG
>CAZNBX010000361.1:1402-1617 GCA_964571305.1 uncultured Novosphingobium sp. | reverse complement strand
TCCTCAAGTGCCTGTCGCACGTCCAGTCCGTCGTCGAGCGGCGCCACACCATTCCGATCCTGTCGAACGTGCTGATCGAAGCAGCGGGCGACGGAACCGTCCGGGTCATGGCGACCGACCTCGACCTTCAAGTGGTGGAAAGCCTGGGCGCGGTTTCGGTCGAAAGCCCGGGTGCCATAACTGTTTCGGCGCACCTGCTGTTCGACATCGCGCGC
>CAZNBX010000361.1:941-1392 GCA_964571305.1 uncultured Novosphingobium sp. | reverse complement strand
CGATGGCAGCCAGGTCAGCCTGGAAACCGCCGACAACCGCATGGCGGTGAAGGCCGGGCGCAGCCGCTTCAGCCTGCCGACCCTGCCGCGCGATGATTTCCCGGTGATCGTCGAAGGCGACCTGCCGACCAGCTTTGAACTGCCCGCGACCACGCTGGCCCAGTTGATCGACCGCACCCGCTTTGCGATCAGCACCGAGGAAACCCGGTACTACCTGAACGGCATCTTCATCCACGTCACCGACGAGGAACTGCGCGCCGCTGCGACCGACGGCCACCGTCTGGCCCGCTACACGATCAGCCGTCCCGACGGGGCCGAGGGCATGCCCGACGTGATCGTCCCGCGCAAATGCGTGGCCGAACTTCGTAAGCTGCTGGAAGAAGCGCTGGATACCAACGTTCAGGTCGACCTTTCGGCGAGCAAGATCCGCTTCACCCTGGGCGGTGAAAAC
>CAZNBX010000361.1:0-931 GCA_964571305.1 uncultured Novosphingobium sp. | reverse complement strand
CGTGCTGACCAGCAAGCTGATCGACGGCACGTTCCCGGACTACAGCCGCGTGATCCCGACCGGTAACGACAAGCTGCTCAAGCTCGATCCGAAGAGCTTCTGGCAGGGCGTCGACCGCGTTGCGACCATCGCCACGGAAAAGACCCGTGCGGTCAAGATGGCGCTGGAAAACGACCGCGTGACCCTGTCCGTCACTTCGCCGGACAACGGCACGGCGGCTGAAGAAGTTCCGGCCAGCTATGCCGCGCAGGGTTTCGAGATCGGCTTCAACGCCAACTACCTCAAGGACATTCTCGGCCAGATCGAAGGCGACACGGTGGAACTGCACCTCGCGGACGCCGGCGCGCCGACCCTGATCCGGCAGGACGACAAGAGCCCCGCGCTCTACGTCCTGATGCCGATGCGGGTCTAGTTCCCAGCCATCGAACCAGAGTAACCGCTTGGGGCGGGCAAGCTGAGTGCTTGTCCGCCCCAAGTCGTTTTTTGGCTAGCTTGTCATGTCAGGCTTCGCGCTGGGCCTGGCCGGTGGACAGTTCCGGTGCAGACCCAGCGCGAACTGGTATTCCTTAGGGCTTATTCGGCAGCTTCGCGCATCTCGACCTGCTGCGGGCCGCGGATCAGGCCGCCCGGAGTCGCGCCGGTCCAATCCCCGTTCTTGAAGGTGACCACGCCGTTCTTGATCGTGCAGTCGTAACCTTCTGCCTTTTGCAGCAAGCGCTTGCCGCCGGCGGGCAGGTCGAAGGCCAGCCACGGCTTGCCCAGCTTGATCCGGTCGAGGTCGATCACGTTGAGGTCGGCGATGTACCCCGGCGCAATCACGCCGCGATCGTTGAGGCCATAGAGCCGGGCAGTGTCATAGCACTGGCGCTTCACCGCGGTTTCCAGGCTGATCCGTGCCCCGCGCTTGCGATCGCGGACCCAGTGCTGGAGC
>CAZNBX010000360.1:0-1621 GCA_964571305.1 uncultured Novosphingobium sp. | reverse complement strand
GCCAGGTGCTGGTCAATTCGTGCTTCACGCTCAGCCTGATGGTCGGGGTCAGCGTTGGTGACACCACGCTGGGCACGGCAGTCGCGAACCTCGGCTGGGACGAGGTCCGCTTTCCGAAACCCGTCTTTGTCGGCGATACGCTTAACATCGTGACCGAAGTGATCGATCTGCGCGATTCCAAGAGCCGCCCGGACGCAGGGATCGTCACCTTCCGGCATGAGGCTTACAACCAACGCGGCGAGCTGGTGGCCAGCTGCAAGCGCTCCGGCCTGCAACGCCGCAAGCCGGTCTGAGGGGGAAGCCATTCTGGTGCAGGGCAACAGCCGAGCTTGGCCGGGGCAAGGAATTGCTATTCTCGCCATGACGGGGTGGGGCGGTTAGGGGGAATGTCCATGAATTCCAGCCTTACCCACCTTCAGCGCCTTGAAGCAGAGGCCATCCACATCATGCGCGAAGTGGTGGCCGAGGCCGAGCGCCCGGTCATGCTCTATTCGGTCGGCAAGGACAGCGCCGTGATGCTACACCTGGCACGCAAGGCCTTTTACCCGGCGCCGCCGCCGTTCCCGTTGCTGCACGTCGACACGACCTGGAAGTTCCAGGCGATGTACGAACTGCGCGACCAGATGGCGCGGGAAAGCGGCATGGAACTGCTGGTCTACCATAACCCCGAAGCGGCCGAGCGCGGGATCAATCCCTTCGACCACGGCCCGCTCCACACCGACATGTGGAAGACCGAAGGGCTCAAGCAGGCGCTCGACAAGTGGGGTTTCGACGCGGCCTTCGGCGGGGCGCGGCGCGATGAGGAAAAGAGCCGGGCCAAGGAACGCATCTTCTCGTTCCGCACCGCCAGCCACGGCTGGGACCCAAAGAACCAGCGGCCCGAACTGTGGAACCTCTACAACGCCCGCAAGCACAAGGGCGAGAGCATCCGCGTCTTCCCGATCAGCAATTGGACCGAGCTGGACATCTGGCAATATATCCAGGTCAACGACGTGCCGATCGTGCCGCTCTACTTCGCCGCGCCGCGCCCGACCTATGAATGGGAAGGCCAGCTGTTCATGGCCGACGATATCGAGCGGCTGGAACGTGTGCTTGGCTATCGTCCGGAGATCACCGAGCGCTCGATCCGTTTCCGTACGCTGGGCTGCTTCCCGCTGACTGGGGCGGTGGAAAGCACGGCTTCGACCCTGTCCGAAGTGATCCAGGAAACCCTGTTGACCACTACAAGTGAACGACAGGGCCGGGTGATCGACAAGGATGCTGGCGGAGCCGGCATGGAAATCAAGAAGCAGCAGGGGTACTTCTGAGATGAGTGACCCCGTCTACGTCACCGACGCGCTGATCGCTGAGGATATCGACGCCTACCTCGCGACGCACCAACGCAAGACCATGCTGCGCTTCATCACCTGCGGCAGCGTCGACGATGGCAAGTCGACCCTGATCGGGCGGCTGCTCTACGATTCCAAGATGATCTTCGAGGATCAGCTGGCGGCGCTGGAGGCGGACTCCAAGCGCGTCGGCACGCAAGGCGGCAAGATCGACTTCGCCCTGCTGGTCGACGGTCTGGCGGCCGAGCGCGAACAGGGCATCACCATCGATGTCGCCTACCGCTTCTTCGCCA
>CAZNBX010000359.1:0-1634 GCA_964571305.1 uncultured Novosphingobium sp. | reverse complement strand
TTGTCATAGGCGATATCGTCGGCCAACGCGGCGACCTGCGATTCGAGCGAACCCCACTGCGTCAGCTCCAGCGGATAGGCCGCATCCAATTCCGCCAAGGCCCAAGGGACCATCCCAACCGGGCCGTTGTGCTTGGCCAAGCCTTCAAGCATTTCCCACGACAGGTTCAGCCCCTCATGCTCGCAATAGGGGCTTTCGAGCCGCATCAGCACGCGCAGGCAGTGGGCGTTGTGATCAAATCCGCCGAACTTGGTCAGCGCATTGTCCAGCGCTTCCTCTCCGGCATGGCCGAACGGCGGGTGGCCGATGTCATGTGCCAGGCACAGCGCCTCGGTCAGGTCCTCGTCCAACCCCAGTGCACGAGCGATCACGCGCCCGATCTGTGCCACTTCAAGGCTGTGGGTCAGGCGGACCCGGTAGTGGTCGCCGTCGGGAGCCACGAAAACCTGGGTCTTATGGCGCAGGCGTCGGAACGCGATCGAATGGACCACGCGGTCGCGGTCGCGCTGGAACGCGCTGCGCGGGCCGCGCGCAAGCGACTGCTCGATCGGGAACTCCCGCCCGCGGCTTTGCGCCGGATCACAGGCAAAGCGCGCCCTCACGCGGCCCTCGCGATCCAGTGACAAGTGCATGCCGGAAGCCCTTTGAGGCCGCCGATCAGGCCAAGTTTACGCAATCGTGTAACTCCCTGGGCTGAAACCCCTGTTGCCAGCGCCTTAAGCGAGGAGCCGGTGCAGGTCTAGCGCCCCGGGGCATCCAACCGTGGAAGAGCACGTGTCGCCTGGCTTCACTTTTCCTTGGCAAGACCCGTCGCGCAAAGCGCCGCGCTGCTGGCTGTGACCGACAGCGCTTCGGCATCGCCAACCCGGCGCACGGCGGCGACGTAGTCGGCCAGGCTCTGCTTCTCGCCGCGCAACTGCTTCAACTTGTTAAGCTGGATCAAGCTGAGCCGATCCGTCATTCGCGTTGCCATGCAGGCTGCATTCGGTTCCGACAGCCCGGCATCGATCATCGCGCTTTTGACCTGCCCATAGGCCAGCTTACTCGGCGCGCAGGCGGCAAGCGCGACCAGCAAGGCAAGTCCGGCAAAGCGCATCAGTGCGCCAGTGCCTTGTTGATATCCTCGACCATCTTCTTGGCATCGGCCAGCAGCATCAGGGTCTGGTCCATGTAGAACACGTCGTTATCGACCCCGGCATAGCCGACCCCGCCCATGCTACGCTTGATGAAGAAGACCTGCTTGGCCTTGTCGACGTCGAACACCGGCATGCCATAGATCGGGCTCGACTTGTCAGTCTTGGCCGCAGGATTGACCACGTCGTTCGCACCAATGATGAAGGCGACGTCGGCCGTGGCGAATTCGGAATTGATGTCCTCAAGCTCAAACACCTCGTCATAGGGGACGTTGGCTTCGGCCAGCAGGACGTTCATGTGGCCCGGCATGCGGCCCGCGACGGGGTGGATCGCATACTTCACTTCCACGCCCTTGGCCTTCAGCAGGTCGGCCATTTCGCGCAGCGCGTGCTGGGCCTGGGACACGGCCATGCCATAGCCGGGGATGATGATGACCTTTTCGGCCTCGCCCAGCATGTCCCAATTCACGCGGGAATCAGGGAAGCGTTTGAGCATCCGCG
>CAZNBX010000358.1:0-1635 GCA_964571305.1 uncultured Novosphingobium sp. | reverse complement strand
GACCTGTGCGGTTTCTCGCTCGGCTCGCGGACCTCGGTGCGGGCCGTGGTCGGCTGCGGCGTGAAACCGCGCCGCCTGGTGCTGGGCGGCATGGGGCTGCAAGGGCTTGCCGGCTGGACCGGGCGGCAGGAGTTCTTCACCGACGCCATCGACCGGTTTGAAACGGTCAAGCACGGCGATCCGGCCTATTTCGCGGTGCAGTTCATGAAGAGCATGAAGGTCGACCGCGTTGCGGTACGGCACCTGCTCGGCACCTTTGCCGACACTCCGCCCGATGCATTGGCTGCGATCACCATGCCGACCGCCGTGGTCTGCGGTGACGACGACCGCGACAATGGTGATCCGGTTGCGCTGACCCAGGCGTTGCCCCATGCGACACACGTGGTGATCCCCGGCACACACATGAGCTGCGTGACCAAGCCCGATCTGGGACGGGCGATCCGCGATTTCCTGGTGGGTTGAAGGCGCCTGCCGATAGGCGCTTGACCAGCATCAGCCGCCTTGCCAGCTTTGTTTCAGCAACGACCGCACGGTCGTGACGTTTTGATGAGGATGAACCCCATGAAGAGGATCGTTTCGCTCGCAGCGCTGGCCACGGCGCTGCTGGCATCGCCGGCGCTGGCCCAGGATGCCAAGACCCCGCAGTCCGAAGCCGACGCTTTCGTCGCCAAGGCGGAGAAGGATTTCAACCAGGCCGTGATCGAGGCTTCGCAGGCCGGCTGGGTCTATGAAACCTATATCAACCAGGACACCGAAGCACTGACTGCCCGGGCTGACGCGGCGGTGACCACCCTGATGGTCAACAATGCGCTGCAGGCCGCCAAGTATGCGCAGGTCCCGGGCCTGTCCTATGACACTGACCGCAAGCTCGACCGGATGCGCACCGCGATCACCCTGCCGGCTCCGACCCGCGAAGGCGCGGCCCAGGAAATGGCCACGATCAAGGCGCGGATGCAGGGCGTTTATGGCAAGGGCAAGGGCACGCTGCACGGCCAGCCGATCAACGGCAGCGACATCGAGGAGCGGATGGGCACCAGCCGCAATCCCGATGAGCTGAAGGAAATGTGGACCAGCTGGCACGACAATGTCGGCAAGCCGATGAAGGCCGACTATGCGCAGCTCGTCGCGCTCGGCAATGAAGGCGCGCAGGGCCTGGGCTTTGCCGATGTCGGCGCGCAGTGGCGCTCCAACTATGACATGACCCCGGAACAGTTCGAGGCGCTGACCGAGAAGCTGTGGCAGGAAGTGAAGCCGCTGTACGACAGCCTCCACACCTATGTCCGCGGCAAGCTCAACGCCAAGTACGGCGATGCGGTCCAGGCCAAGACCGGCCCGATCCGTGCCGACCTGCTGGGCAACATGTGGGCCCAGGAATGGGGCAACATCTATGACATCGTTGCCCCCGCAGGCGCCGGCGACGTCGGCTATGACGTGACCGAGCTGCTCAAGGAAAAGGGCTATGACCATCTCAAGATGGTCAAGGCGGGCGAGGGCTTCTTCTCCTCGCTCGGCTTTGCCCCGCTGCCCAAGACCTTCTGGGAGCGTTCGCAGTTCGTGAAGCCGCAGGACCGCGAAGTAGTCTGCCATGCTTCGGCCTGGGACATCGATAACGTCGAGGACCTGCGCATCAAGATG
>CAZNBX010000357.1:0-1635 GCA_964571305.1 uncultured Novosphingobium sp. | reverse complement strand
GGCTGGAGGCTGCGATCCGCGGCCAAACCGAAGGTCTTGCCGGGGAGATGATGACCGGTACGGACGCGGAGGACGACGTCTGATCCCTGAGAGTTTCCGGCTCGGCTGGCTGTCCGCCTGCCGTTGTCGGGACTGAATGGAGGGCGTCTCCGTTCCCCGTAACCTTCGGGGGCGCCCTCCAGACTACAAACCGGCGCGGTGAGCTCTTTGGCTCCCGCGCCGGTTCTGTTTGCGGCGGAAACCAGGCTTCCACCGGCTCTTGCCCCTGGGTTCTTTACCTAATTGGACCTTGTCCCGCAGGAATGGGCTGCATAGCCTGACCTCATGACTACCGGAACAGACTGGCGCGAAGCGGTTGGCCGCACCTGGGCGGAGAATTTTCGCCTTACAGATCGGTCATTTGCAGGGTTAACCGAACGGCTGCTGGCGCGAATCGGTGGCTGCGAAGGACAGAATGTCATCGATATCGGTTGCGGTGCGGGTGAGCTTTCGATCGCCGTTGCGCGCGGAAACAACAGTGCAAATGTGATCGGACTCGACGTATCGCCGATGCTGATCGACACCGCCAAGCAGCGCGGCGCAGAGCATCCGAATCTGGAGTTTGAAGAGGGCGATGCCGGATCGTGGGTCTGGCCGGGCTTTTCGCCTGACAAGTTGATTTCCCGCCATGGCGTGATGTTTTTCGATGCACCCCGCGCGGCATTCGCGCACCTGCGCGAGATCGCCCGGCCGGGTGCGGAGCTGATCTTTAGCTGTTTTCGTAGTCCGCAGGAAAATCCCTGGGCCAGCGAATTGGCGAGCCTGCTGAAAATCCCGCCCAGCTCCGACCCCTATGCACCCGGACCATTCGCTTTTGCCCAAGAGGCGCATGTGCGCGGCATCCTGGGCGATGCGGGTTGGCGCGACATCGAGATGGTCGCGGCTGATTTTGCCTATGTCGCGGGCGTAGGGGACGATCCGGTCGCTGATGCCCTGCAATTCTTTCAGCGGATCGGGCCGGCTGCGTCCGTGTTGCGCGGCCTTGCGGGCGATGCGCGCGAGCAGGCGCTGGGCCGGGTCCGCACCTGGCTGGAGCGGCATCGCAGCGGAAACCTGGTCGCCTTTGCCGGTGCGGCGTGGATTGTGTCGGCAAAAGCCTGAAAACTGCCGCTTGACGCTTGCCGCTCGGCCAAGCGTGGCTTATCGGCGGCGACATGACCTCGACGAACGAAATCCGCCGCTCTTTCCTCGAATACTTCGGCTCCAACGGGCACGAAGTGGTGCAAAGCGCGCCGTTGGTGCCGTACAACGACCCGACCCTGATGTTCACCAACGCAGGGATGGTCCCGTTCAAGAACGTTTTTACCGGGCTTGAAACCCGCGCCGTACCGCGCGCGACCTCCAGCCAGAAGTGCGTTCGCGCCGGGGGAAAGCACAACGATCTCGACAATGTGGGCTATACCGCGCGGCACCACACCTTCTTTGAAATGCTCGGCAATTTCAGCTTTGGCGACTATTTCAAGGAACAGGCGATCACCCATGCCTGGACCCTGCTGACCAAGGAATGGGGCCTGCCCAAGGACAAGCTCCTGGCGACGGTCTATCACACCGATGACGAGGCTTTTGCCCTGTGGCAGAAGATCGCGGGCCTGCCAG
>CAZNBX010000356.1:236-1649 GCA_964571305.1 uncultured Novosphingobium sp. | reverse complement strand
GTCTGACCAACCTCGAATATGCGCTCTGCGCCGAGGAAATGGGCCGCGTGGGCTGGGCTTCGGAAGTGTTCAACTGCTCCGCACCGGACACCGGCAACATGGAAGTGCTGCACCGCTATGGCACGCGTGAGCAGAAGGAACAGTGGCTGAAGCCGCTGATGAACGGCGAAATCCGTTCGGCCTTCCTGATGACCGAGCCGCAGGTTGCTTCGTCCGATGCCACCAACGTCGAATGCTCGATCCGCCGCGAAGGCGACGAATACGTGATCAACGGCACCAAGTGGTGGTCGTCGGGTGCGGGCGATCCGCGCTGCAAGGTCGCGATCGTGATGGGCAAGACCGACTTCGAGGCGAAGAAGCACCAGCAGCAGTCGATGGTGCTGATGGAACTGGATGCTCCGGGCGTCGAGATCGTCCGTCACCTGCCGGTCTTCGGCTATGACGATGCGCCGCATGGCCACATGGAAATCAAGCTCAACAACGTCCGCATTCCGGCCAGCAACATGCTGCTCGGCGAAGGACGCGGGTTCGAGATCGCCCAGGGCCGCCTCGGGCCGGGCCGCATCCATCACTGCATGCGCACCATCGGCGTGGCCGAAGAAGCGCTGTCGCGGATGGTCAAGCGCCTGAACAGCCGCATCGCCTTCGGCAAGCCGATCAGCAGCCACTCGATCTGGGAACAGCGCATCGCTGAAGCCCGCATCGAAATCGAATGCTCGCGCCTGCTCTGCCTCAAGGCCGCGGACATGATGGACAAGGTCGGCAACAAGGCCGCCCAGGCCGAGATCGCGATGATCAAGGTCAAGGCTCCGAACATGGCGCTGAAGATCATCGACGATGCGATCCAGGCCCATGGTGGCGGCGGCGTGTCGGAAGACTTCGGCCTCGCCAAGATGTACGCCGGCCAGCGCACCCTGCGCATTGCCGACGGTCCGGACGAAGTCCACAACCGCTCGATCGCACGCATCGAGTTCGGCAAGTATGCGCCGCAGCCGGAGAGCGGCCCGACCTCGGGCGATCTCGGCGTAGCGCGCTGATTGAACTGCGCCGACCGCTTGCGGACGGCGCGCGATAAACTCCCCTCCCAGGAATGGGAGGGGAGGTTTTAGGGAGAAGACGAATGAAAGCCGCAGTCCTGGTCGAACCGCACAAGCCGCTGGAGATCGAGAATCTCCAGATCAGCAAGCCCGGCCCGCACGAGGTGCTGATCCGCACCGCGGCCTGCGGCCTGTGCCATTCCGACCTTCACTTCATCGAAGGCACCTATCCCCACGCGCTGCCCGCCGTGCCGGGGCATGAAGCCGCCGGGATCGTCGAAGCGGTTGGCAGCGAAGTGCGCACGGTCAAGGTCGGCGATGCTGTCGTGACCTGCCTTTCCGCCTTCTGCGGCCACTGCGAATTCTGCGTCACCGG
>CAZNBX010000356.1:0-226 GCA_964571305.1 uncultured Novosphingobium sp. | reverse complement strand
TGTGCCTGGGCGGTGATACCCGCCGCGCTGCGGGCGATGCGCCGCGCCTGTCGCGTCAGGATGGCAGCCCGGTTGCCCAGATGCTCAACCTTTCGGCCTTTGCTGAAATGATGCTGATTCACGAACATGCCTGCACCCGGATCGATCCGGAAATGCCGCTGGACCGCGCCTCGATCATCGGCTGCGCGGTGACGACCGGCGCGGGCACGATCTTCAACGCCTGCAA
>CAZNBX010000355.1:0-1662 GCA_964571305.1 uncultured Novosphingobium sp. | reverse complement strand
AACTGGCGCTCAGCTGCGACCTGATCGTGGCCAATGCGGGTTCGAAGTTCGGCATTCCAGAAGCCAAGCGCGGCCTGGCTGCTGCGGCTGGCGGCCTGATCAAGCTGCCGCGCCAGATTCCGCCGCGCATTGCGATGGAACTGGCCCTGACCGGCGATTTCATCGATGCCAAGCGCGCCTATGAACTGGGCTTCATCAACCGCATCGTCGAAGGCCCGGCCATCGAAGGCGCCAAGGAACTGGCCCGCGCGGTTGCCGCGAACGGCCCGCTTGCCCTGATCGCGTCGAAGGCGATCATCCGCGATTCGCACTCGTGGTCGGAAGAGGAAATGTGGAAGAAGCAGGCGTCGTACATCGCGCCGGTCTTCTCCAGCGAAGATGCCCGCGAAGGCGCGGCGGCCTTTGCCGAAAAGCGCAAGCCGAACTGGAAGGGCAAGTAAGCCCCATTGCTGGACAGCCCATCGCATCAGCGCGATAAGCCGCTGATGCGATGGGATTTGCTCCGCTCCGCCAATTGGCTGCACCGCGAAAGAACCTGGGATTACCTGAGGTTCATGGCGATCCTGAGCTGCGGGCTTCTGCTCCTGCAGCTCGGGACCTCGCGGGGCGGGGTGGACCGTAACGGTTTCCTGCTGGGAACCGATTTCCTCAGTTTCTGGAGTGCTGGCAAGCTGCTGGTTACCGGAGGCAGTCCTTATGACGTCCCGGCCCACATCGCGATGCAGCGCTCGGTCTACGCTTCAGGCACCGGGCATCTCGGCTATTTCTATCCGCCTGTGTTCGAGCTGTGGAGTTATCCGCTCGGCCTGCTCGGCTATTTTCCTGCCCTGATCGTTTGGACAGTCGCCGGCTTGACGGCCTACGTCGCCGCCGCGCGCCTTTGGCTTGGACAACTGTCCTTGCGGGCAGTCCTGATCGCCGTTGCGGCCTTTCCAGCAGTACTGCTCACCATCACGCATGGCCAGACCTCGCTGTTCGTCTCGGCTTTGCTGGGCGGGGGGCTGTGGCTGGTTACTGCGGGTCGGAAAGGCCTGGGCGGGGTCTTGCTGGGCCTTGCCGTCATCAAGCCTCAGTTCGGTGTGCTGATCCCCCTCGTCCTTCTCGCCGGGCGGGAATGGCGCGCGATATTCGCCGCGACGGCCTCGGTGGTACTCTCGGCTAGTCTTGCGACTCTGTGCTTCGGCGTTGACGAATGGACGAGGTGGCTGAGCATCAGCGGTGCGGTCCAGTCGGTCCTGGACGGCGGCACGGTCGGCTTTGCCAAGATGCAGAGCATATTTTCCGGCCTGCGCCTGCTCGGCGTCGATGGGCCGACCGCTTATGCGGTGCAGGGCGGGGTAGCGCTTGTTGTTGCGGCCGGACTGTTCCATGTCGTTCGGCGCACCGGCCTGACGGCGGAGGCAGCGGCGGCGACGCTGGTTGGTGCGCTGCTGACCACGCCGTTCCTGCTCGATTATGACCTCGTCCTGCTGGGCTTTCCGATTGCCCTGCTGGCAATGCGTCCTGCCTTGCCGTGGGAGCGGATCGTCTCTGCCCTCTGCTTTGCCGCTCCAGCCTTTGCGCGCGCTATCGGCATCCACGCGGGCATTCCGGTAGCGCCGCTCCTCATGGCGATCCTGTTCGGCTTGCTGATCAGGCGCATGTGGCTGGTGCCAAACGCAA
>CAZNBX010000354.1:0-1665 GCA_964571305.1 uncultured Novosphingobium sp. | reverse complement strand
GCCGCGCAGCCATGGCGGCAGGCGTTCCTCGACCGAGGCGGTGCAGATCACATTGGTATGGCCAAAGCTGACCAGCACCGATCCTTCGGCGTGCTTGGTGAAATGCGGTTCAAAGCTGATAGCGCGCATCTCGTCGGGCGCGCGGCCGGAAGGTCGCATGGGTTTCTCCGTTTCCACCCAGAACCATTCGCCCTGAGCCTGTTACGCGATGTCCTTACTTGTTCCGGCGCAGATGTGAAGTGCGCTGCTTCGACAAGCGCGGCAGCAATGGGTATAACGGCACGGAATCATGAGCACGCCCGCGATCACCGAATTGACGACCCGCGCCCGCGAGATCTTTCGCCTGGTGGTCGAAGGCTATCTGACGACCGGGCAAGCGGTGGGGTCCAAGACCTTGGCCGGAGCTGGCGCGCTGAACCTGTCGCCCGCCTCGATCCGCTCGGTCCTGCACGAACTGGAAGGGCTTGGACTGCTCGCCGCGCCGCACACTTCTGCAGGGCGTCTGCCGACCGAGCAGGGTCTGCGCCTGTTCGTCGACGGTATCATGCAGGTAGCCCAGCCGAGCGAGGAAGAGCGCGCCGCGATCGAACGGAGCGTAACCCGCCCGGGACCGATTGAGGCTGCGCTCGAGGCTACATCGGCGCTCCTGTCCAACCTCTCCTCCGCTGCCGGGGTGGTCATGGTGCCGCGCCGCGAGCCGCGTCTGGCGCATCTGCAACTGGTGCCGCTTTCGGCGGATCGGGTACTGGCTGTCCTTGTCGGCACCGATGGCGCGGTGGAGAACCGGGTCATGCCGCTCCCGCCGGGCGTGACGCCCTCGATGCTGGAGCAGACCTCCAATTACATCTCCTCGCATCTCGCCGGACGAACGCTGCCAGAAGCGGTCCGGGCGATCCGGACCGAGATTGCCTCGGGGCAGACCGCGCTGGATGCAGCCAGCCACGATCTCGTCGAGCGCGGGCTTGCGATCTGGAGCGAGGATGCGTTGAGCCGTCCCGTGCTGATCGTGCGAGGGCAGGCGAACCTGCTCGACGAAAGCGCACTGACCGATCTGGAGCGCGTCCGCCTGCTGCTCGACGATCTTGAGAACAAGCAGTCGATTGCCGACCTGCTCGACTCCGCCCGTGAGGCCGAGGCAACGCGGATTTTCATCGGTGCGGAAAATCGCCTGTTCGCGCTTTCCGGTTCCTCGGTCATCGCTTCCCCCTATCGCGACAGGGATGGACGGGTGGTCGGCGAGGTCGGAGTTATCGGCCCGACGCGGTTGAACTATGCGCGTCTAGTCCCCATGGTGGATTTCACGGCCCAGTCGCTGGGCAAATTGATCAGATAGACAGGTTTTTGACTGACATGAGCGAAGACACCAAGCCGCAGAACGACCCCGCGGTTGAAGCAGAACTGGCCGGCGTTCCGGACGAACTTCTCGACAAGGAAACCGACAAGCTGGGCGACGCGCTCGATCGCCTGCGCGATGACCTGGAAGCCGCCAAGCAGGAAGTGCTCTACGCCAAGGCGGAGACGCAGAACGTCCGTCGCCGCCTAGAAAAGGACATTGCGGACACCCGTACCTATGCGGCAACCGCCTTTGCCCGCGACATCCTCTCGGTGTCGGACAATCCCGCCCGCGCGCTGGCTTCCATTCCGGCTGGACTGCGCGAGGATGAC
>CAZNBX010000353.1:0-1670 GCA_964571305.1 uncultured Novosphingobium sp. | reverse complement strand
GGCACCTTTCACACCGAACAGGCGCTGGCCTATGGCACCCAGATGGTTGCCGGGGTTACCCCGGGCAAGGGCGGCACCGACCACATCGGCCTGCCCCAGTTCGATACCGTGGCCGAAGCCAAGGCTGTCACCGGCGCGACCGCTTCGTGCATCTATGTTCCGCCTCCGGGCGCAGCTGATGCGATCCTCGAAGCGATCGATGCCGAGATCGAACTGATCGTCTGCATCACCGAAGGCATCCCGGTGCTCGACATGGTCCGCGTCAAGCGCGCCCTGCAGGGCAGCAAGAGCCGCCTGATCGGCCCGAACTGCCCCGGCGTGCTGACCCCGAACGAGTGCAAGATCGGCATCATGCCGGGTTCGATCTTCAAGAAGGGCAGCGTCGGCGTCGTGTCGCGTTCGGGCACCCTGACCTATGAAGCGGTGTTCCAGACCACCAACATCGGCCTGGGCCAGACCACCGCAGTCGGCATCGGCGGCGACCCGGTCAACGGCACCAACTTCATCGACGTGCTGGAACTGTTCCTGGCCGACGACGAAACCAAGTCGATCATCATGATCGGTGAAATCGGCGGCAGCGCGGAAGAAGAAGCCGCGCAGTTCCTCAAGGACGAAGCCAAGCGCGGCCGCAAGAAGCCGATGGTCGGCTTCATCGCGGGCCGCACGGCACCTCCGGGCCGCCGCATGGGCCACGCGGGCGCAATCGTCTCGGGCGGCCAGGGCGGCGCCGAAGACAAGATCGCCGCGATGGAAGAAGCCGGCATCCGCGTCAGCCCCTCGCCCAGCCTGCTGGGTGAAACGCTGGCGGAAGTGCTCAAGGAACTTGCCTGAGTAATATCCCCTGCCCCGGGCTAAGCCCCGGGGCAACCCTGATGCGGGCATTCGCGTTTTCCTCCCCGGGAGCGCCTAGGCCCCCAAGAATGTGAAGCGAAAGGGCTGCCTGCAATGGGCAACGAAAGCCACGAGTTCCTCCCCGACGATCCGCAACCTGGCCCCAGCTGGGGGCGGCCCGACTGGCGCACTGTCCAGGACGACCTGACCCAGGCGCTGGACCCGACCCAGATGCAGGTCGCCATCAAGAAGGCGGCGGCGAAGGCCGGTGCGCCGATGGACGCCCGCGCGGTTGAGGAAGCGGCAGCGGATTCGATCCGCGCGATGATGCTGGTGCGGACCTACCGGGTGCGCGGCCACTTGGGCGCAGACCTCGATCCGCTGGGCATTTCGCACCAGAACCTGCCGGCTGACCTGGACCCGGCCTATCACGGCTTCACCGGGGCAGCGCTGGACCGCAAGGTCTATCTTGGCGGCACCCTGGGCCTGGAGTGGGCAACGATCCGCGAACTGGTCGACGTGCTGAAGCGCAATTACTGCGGCAAGGTCGGCTATGAATACATGCACATCGCCGATGTCGAGGAGCGCCGCTTTATCCAGGAGCGGATCGAGGGCGGCGACAAGTCGATCGACTTCACCCCTAACGGCAAGAAGGCGATCCTGCAGGCGGTGATCCGCGGCGAGCAGTACGAAAAGTTCCTCGGCAAGAAGTACGTCGGGACCAAGCGTTTCGGCCTCGACGGCGGGGAATCGATGATCCCGGCGCTGGAAGCCGTGATCAAGTACGGCGGCCAGCGCGGCGTGCGCGAAATCGTTTACGGCATGGCCCACCGCGGCCG
>CAZNBX010000352.1:673-1671 GCA_964571305.1 uncultured Novosphingobium sp. | reverse complement strand
CGATTCGATCGCCGCCGCGCTCGGCTCTTCGCGCAGGAACAGTTTCAATTGTGGGCGTTCGCGGCGCAGGCGGGGGAGCATGCGCGGCAGCAGGAAGGGGGCGATGGTCGGAATGACGCTCATCCGCACTTCGCCGGAAAGCGGCTGGCCGGCGGACTGGACCATGTCGGACAGTTCCTCGGCCTCGCGCAGCAGGCGGTGCGCCTTGGCGACCACGGCATTGCCCAGCGGGGTGAAGCGCACGGCGCGCTTGGTCCTTTCGACCAGGATCACGCCAAGCAGGGTCTCGAGATCGCGCAGGCCCGCCGAAAGCGTCGATTGCGAAACGAAGCAAGCATCGGCAGCGCGACCGAAATGCCCATGCTCGTGCAGTGCGACAAGGTACTGCAACTGCTTGAGCGTGGGCAGGTAGGTGCTCATTCGCTGGCTTCCTCGACCGGTTCGGGCGCTGGCTCCGCGATCGGCTCAGGTGCTTCGATCCGGGTCATCTTGAGCTTACCATGGACCACGGCAAAGGCCATCTTGCCTTCAACCAGGTCCAGAGCGTCCTTCCCGAACACTTCGAAGCGCCAACCCTGAAGCAGCGGCAGTTCGCGGATACCAGCGGCGAGCAGCTCAAGGTCTTCACTGCGGGCCAGGAGGCGCGAGGCCACGTCGATCTCGCGACTGCGGATCTTGAGCAGGAGCTTGAGCAGGTCGGCGACCAGCGCGCCTTCCTTGCCCAGCGGAGCGCCGCGCGGGGTGCGGGCGGGCATTTCCGCTTCGGTTAGCGGTTGTGCGGCTTCGAGGGTAGCCATCAGCCGCTTGCCGAGCTCGTTGTCCTTCCACGCGGCGGAAAGTCCGCGCACCTTGGCAAGGTCGGCCTGGGTCTTCGGCGGGTGGCAGGCGATGTCGGCCACTGTTTCGTCGCGGGCAATGCGGCCGCGCGGGATGTTCTTGTCCTGCGCCTCCAGCTCGCGCCAGTGGGCCAGTGCCTTGAGACGGCCCAGCATGGCGGG
>CAZNBX010000352.1:0-663 GCA_964571305.1 uncultured Novosphingobium sp. | reverse complement strand
GTCCGGTCTTGATCAGGCGCTGGAGCAGCTTGGGGAAAATCTTGGCGAGGTGGGTAACGTCGCCAATCGCATAGTCGATCTGGCGCTCGGTCAAGGGACGGCGCGACCAGTCGGTAAAGCGCGCGCCCTTGTCGATGGTCATGCCCAGCCAGCTCTCGACCAGGTTGGAATAGCCGATCTGCTCGCTCTGGCTGACCGCCATCATCGCGATCTGGGTATCGAAGATTGGATGGGGGGTCTTGCCGGTCAGGTTGTAGACGATTTCGACGTCCTGCCCGCCAGCGTGGAAGACTTTCAGCACGTCCTCGTTGTCAACCAACAGGTCGAGCAGGGGGGACAGGTCGATGTCCTTGGCCAGCGGATCGATTGCCGCAGCTTCGTTGCTGTCCGCGATCTGGATCAGGCAAAGCTCCGGCCAATAGGTGTTCTCGCGCATGAATTCGGTGTCAACGCACACGAAATCGGCCTTCGACAGGCGGGCGCAGAGTTCCGAAAGGGCTTCGGAGGTCGTAATCAGGGGATGTATTTTCATTCTTCTTTTTCTTCAGGTAGACCCGTGCGGGCCTGCGGCTTGACAAATGTGCGGCTATCGCCTGTTAGCCGCGCTTTCGCCCCTGCAACAAAGTGGGCCGATTGGAAAGAGTTTCGATGCATATTTATCGT
>CAZNBX010000351.1:0-1675 GCA_964571305.1 uncultured Novosphingobium sp. | reverse complement strand
CTTGTCGAACTCCGCGCGGCGCGACAGCCCGGCATCGACCACGATCGACACGCCGTCCAGGGTCAGCGAAGTTTCGGCGATCGCGGTGGCCAACACTATCCGCCGCCGCCCTTCCGGATCACGCCGGATTGCCGCGCGCTGTGCCGCCGGTTCACATTGGCCATGAAGCGGCAGGATCAACCCACCCGGCAGCTTCTCCGCAAGCCGTTCGCGGAGCCGTTCGATCTCCCCCACTCCCGGCAGGAAAGCCAGAATATCGCCCTTCTCCTCGCGCCAGGCGGTCAGCACTGCGCTCGCCATGGCGTCCTCGATGCGCAGTTCCGGGCGAGCGCCCAGCCAGCGGATCGCCAAGGGATAGGCCTTGCCCTCGCTTTCGATCACCGGCGCGTCGCCAAGCAATCCGGAGAAGCGCGCACCGTCGATCGTCGCGCTCATCACCACCAGTCGCAAGTCCGGGCGCAGCACTTGCTGGCTTTCGATTGCGAGCGCCAGGCCAAGGTCGGAATCGAGATGCCGTTCGTGCGCTTCGTCGAACAGCACTGCCGAGACGCCGTACAGTTCCGGGTCATTCAGGATGGTCGAAACGAAAATCGCCTCGGTCATCACCAGCACCCGAGTGCCTGCTGACTTCTTGCTGTCGAGCCGGGTCAGGTAGCCGACCGTTTCCCCGGGCGCTTCACCCAACAAGTCGGCCATCCGTTCCGCTGCAGCGCGCGCGGCGACGCGGCGCGGTGACAGCAGGATGACGCTGCCGCTGCACCACGGTTCGGCCAACAACGCAGTGGCAACGGAAGTGGTCTTGCCCGCCCCGGGCGGCGCAACCAGCACGGCGCTTTCCCGCTCGCGCAGGGCGCTGAGCAGGTCGGGCAGGACAGCGTGGATAGGCAGGTCACTCACGCGGCCCGCCTTATCGCAGCATCATCCCATCGGGTAGCGGATTTCCCGGCTGACCTTGTCGATCGCCTTCATCACGTCATCGGGCAGGACAAGATCGGCCGCGGCAAGGATTTCCGCCACCTGATCCTGCTTGCTGACCCCAACGATGGTCGAGGCGACAAAGTCATGCTGCTTGGACCAGGCAACTGCCATGGTCACCGGGCTCATCCCCGCCTCGGCCGCGATCGCCATGAACCGTTCGGTCGAGGCCAGCGACTGTTCGTTGACGAAGCGGCGGCCCATGGCGGCCTGGCGGCCTTCCATCGCGAGGTAGCGGCTGAAACGCGCACCATCGGGACGCGCGCCGCCCTGGTACTTGCCCGACAGGACCCCGCCGCCAATCGGCGAATAGGGGATCAGGCTGACCCCTTCCATGCGGCAGACCTGGGCCAGTTCGTCCTCGAAGCGGCGGTTGTTGAGGCTGAAGTTGTTCTGGATCGTCTGGTAGCGGACCGTGCCCAGCCGCTCGGCGGTCTGGATCGACTTCATCAGGCCCCAGCTGGTTTCGTTGGAGCAGCCGACAATGCGGACCTTGCCGTCGCGCACCAGTTCGTCGAGCACTTCCATCGTCTCGTCGTAGGGCAGTTCGTGATCGGGCCAGTGGGTCTGATAGAGGTCGATGTAATCGGTCCCCAGCTTCTTCAGGCTTTCTTCCACCGCGACCATAATGTTGCGGCGGTCCAGCGCGGTCATGCCTGCGCGCTTGGGGCGGCGGAACCATACGTGGCTGGGGCCGGAA
>CAZNBX010000350.1:0-1688 GCA_964571305.1 uncultured Novosphingobium sp. | reverse complement strand
ACCTGACCACGGGCCGCGAGAACTACAACAAGGACATCTGGGCCGGTCGCGGCACGGTTGAAGTCCACGCCGACAACTTCTTCGCCCGCGTGTCCGGTGACTACACCCACGACCGCTCGAACGAGCGTGGCGGCCATCGCCTGATCCCCAGCCAGTTCACCAATACCCCGATGCTGGACAACGTCTATGACACCCAGGGCGCCCTCGTTTCGCCCAAGCAGGACGTCAAGGCGTGGGGCGTTTCGCTGTTCATGGAAGCCCAGCTCAATGACGTGCTGACGGCCCGTTCGATCACCGCCTATCGCAAGGACGATTCAACCTCGCCGATCGACTTTGACGCACTGCCGGCAGCTGACGTCGACGTTCCGGGGATCTACCGCAACCGCCAGACCAGCCAGGAACTGCAGCTGCTGATCAACAGCGGCCGCTTCAATGGCCTGATCGGCGCTTACTACCTCAACGCCAGCGCCTTGACCCAGTTCGACGTGCGCCTGTTCACCACGCTGGCGGGTCTCGCTGCCTACACCAGCGCAGATGTTGGCACCGACACCCTGGCTGGCTTTGCCGACTTCACCTACGACCTGACCGACCAGGTCACCCTGTCGGTTGGCGGACGCTACACCTGGGATGAGCGCACCGCGGCGATCCTTCGCCAGAACTACTTGGGCGGCGGTTCGCCGGTGTTTGGCGGAGCTGGAACGGCCTTCGGCGCTCCGGGCACGAACTTCAACGGCAAGAGCACGTTCAAGAAGTTCACCCCGCGCGCCTCGCTTAGCTTCAAGCCCAGCGACGGCCACAACCTCTACGCCTCGTACTCGCAGGGCTTCAAGGGTGGCGGCTTCGACCCGCGCGGCGCCGGTGTGAACGCACCCGACCTCAACAGCGACGGCGTGCGCTCCGACGCGGAAATCGCCGCGTTCCTCAGCTTCAAGCCGGAAAAGGTCGACAGCTACGAAGTCGGCTACAAGGGCTCGCTGCTGGATCGCAAACTGTTCATCGCGCTCGCAGGTTTCCGCATGGACTACACCGACGTGCAGATTCCGGGCTCGGTCGCTTGCATCGTTTCGGGCCTGCCCAGCTTCTGCGGCGTGGTCTCGAACGCTGGCAAGGCCCGCATGCAGGGCGTCGAATTCGAAACCCGCGCCAACCTGGGCGCACTGACCCTGTCAGGTTCGCTGGGTTACATCGACGCCAAGTTCCAGAAGTACATCACCAACATCGGCAATGTCCCGACTGACGTGGCTGCCTACCGCAAGGTGCAGAACACCCCGGCCTGGACCGGCAACGCCCAGGCGAGCTATTCGACGCCGCTGAACGACGGCACGCTGATCGCCACCGCTGGCGTGTCGTTCAAGAGCAAGACCTACCAGTTCGAGATCCCGAACCCGTACCTCGATCAGGATGCCTACCAGCTGGTCGATGCCTCGCTGGTCTACACCGCCCCCGGCAAGGCCTGGACGCTCGGCATCTATGGCAAGAACCTGTTCGACGTGCAGTACAAGACCTCGGGCTATACGTTCATGGGCGCCAACGCCACGACCGGCGCCTTGCTGACCAACCCGTCGACCGGCGCCCTGATCCCGGCGCTGGGCCGCGAAGGCACGCTGACCGCGTTCTATGGCAACCCGCGCCAGGTCTTCGTGACGGCAACAGTCAACTTCTGACCCTTACCGGATAACCTGTCCTCC
>CAZNBX010000349.1:0-1693 GCA_964571305.1 uncultured Novosphingobium sp. | reverse complement strand
TCGCCCGCTATGACGGCGTGCGCTATGGCCTGCGCGACCTGCCGGATGGCGCCGGTCTGCAGGACATGTACGCCGCGACCCGCGCCGCCGGGTTCGGGGCAGAGGTCAAGCGCCGGATCCTGATCGGCACCTACGTACTCTCGGCGGGCTTCTATGACGCCTACTACACCCAGGCGCAGAAGGTCCGCACCCTGATCAGCCGCGACTTCAAGAACGCGTTCACGCAATGCGACGTAATCCTCGCGCCGACTGCGCCGACTGCGGCGTTCGGGCTGGGCGAAAAGACCGCCGATCCGCTGTCGATGTACCTCAACGACGTCTTCGCGGTTCCGGCCTCGCTGGCGGGGCTTCCCGCCATGTCGGTTCCGGCCGGCCTCAACCGCGAGGGCCTGCCGCTGGGCCTGCAGATCGTCGGCCGCCCGTTCGACGAGCAGGGCGTGCTCAACGCTGGCCTTGCGATCGAGAGCCGGGCACAGTTTTCGGCCAAGCCGACCAAGTGGTGGTGATCGCAGCGCCACCGCGCGGCTGAATCCAAGGGTAGCAGGCATGGCGAGAGAAGTTTCCTACGCGCAGCAGACGATTGATAGCCCTAACCCGTTCACGCGTTTTGCCCACCGCAGTCGGTATCGCGCATCGCTGGACTTCGCGGATCGGCTGCTGCCCAAAGGCGGAAGCTTGGTCGATTTTGGCGCGGGCGAAGGGACTTTTCTTGACCAGTTCTCTCAACGCAGACCAGATGCCCGTTTATGTGCGATTGAACCGTACATGCAGATCAGGTTTCCTTCGATCCTGCAGGTCACCACGCTTGGTGAGATAGCTCCAGAGACTATGGACTTGCTCAGTGCCTTCGAAGTGCTTGAACACTTGTCGGACGATGATCTTGAGTCTTTTCTTTGTGATGCAAAGCGTGCGCTCAAGCAAAGGGGGGCGCTGCTGGTAACGGTTCCGATCATGTATGGCTTGGCGTTGCCAGTGAAGGAAGTTTCGAGGATGATCCTGCATCAGCGGCAATCCGATACATCGTTTCGTGAGATGATCGTCGGCACAGTCGGGAGATCGATTGAACGGCCCTCTGATCGTGCTCCGACGCACAAGGGATTCGATTTCCGTTGGCTGCGTGAGCGGATTTCTTCTCACTTCCAGCTTACTGAACAAGCCTATAGCCCGTTCGACCAACTGCCTTGGTGGGTTAATTCTCAGGCAATATTCGTCGCCCGCCCGGCATAAATCAGATAAACTGCAAGACTGGCAAAATTGACATGACAAGCTCGACTTATCGCATCAAGGGCGCAACGGGTGAGTGGGAGGTCGTGATCGGCCTCGAAGTCCACGCCCAGGTCACTTCGAACTCCAAGTTGTTCTCGGGCGCGGCAACGGCCTTTGGCGCAGAGCCGAACAGCCAGGTCAGCCTGGTCGACGCGGCGATGCCGGGCATGCTGCCCGTGCCGAACCGCGAATGCATCCGCCAGGCGGTCCGCACCGGCATGGCGATCAACGCGCAGATCAACAAGTGGTCGCGGTTTGACCGCAAGAACTACTTCTATGCTGACCTGCCGCAGGGTTACCAGATCAGCCAGCTGTACCACCCGCTGGTGGGTGAGGGTGAGATCGAGGTGATCCTGGACGAGAAGGATCCCGAAGGTTCGACCAAGACCATCGGGATCGAACGCATCCACGTCGAGCAGGACGCCGG
>CAZNBX010000348.1:0-1759 GCA_964571305.1 uncultured Novosphingobium sp. | reverse complement strand
ACCAGTCAGTCATTAATTTCAATGTCCCTGTCCCGGTTGATCAGTGCCAAGAAAGAAGAGGTGCACGCCAAGCGCGAGCGCCGCAAGGACGCACGCCCGGGTGAACTGCTGGACGCGGCGCTGGACCTGTTTGTCGAAAAAGGGTTTGCCGCCACCCGCGCCGAGGAAGTGGCCACCCGCGCCGGAGTCTCCAAAGGCACCCTGTTCCTGTACTTCCCGAGCAAGGAAGAACTGTTCAAGGCGGTGATTCAGGAGAACATTGCCGGGCGCTTCAGCGAGTGGAATGCCGAGTTCGACGCCTTTGAAGGCAGCACGGCCGAAATCGAGGGGTGTTCCTGATGGCGACCTATCCTCCGGTTGTGCCGCGCGGCGGCAAGGTCGGCGCGGAAAGCGGGCTGGCCCGTCCGGCCCGCAACCGGCGCAGCGAATTGGCAATCTGGTGGCGCGAGATCGACCGCACCCTGCTGTTCCTGATCCTTACCTTGATGGCGATCGGGACGGCGGCTGTCGCGGCAAGTTCCCCGGCCAGTGCGCGCCGTCTCTCGACCGCTGCCGAGCGGCTTGACGACCTGCACTTCTTCTACATCCATGTCCGCTGGCAGTTTTTCGGCCTGATCGCGATGATGGGGGCTTCGATGCTGCCAAAGGAAACCGCGCGCCGCGCCGGGATCTTGCTGGGCTTTGCCATGCTGGTCGCGCTGATGCTGGTCCCGCTGGTCGGCACTTCGGTCAATGGTGCGCGGCGCTGGTTGAATTTGGGCATATCGCTGCAGCCTTCGGAATTCCTTAAGCCGGCCTTCGCGATCTGCATGGCCTGGATCCTGTCTTGGCGCGCGCGCGATCCTAACTTGCCGGTGGTCGCGGTGTCGACTGGCCTGATGGGCCTGATCGCCGTGCTGCTGATGGCCCAGCCTGACTTTGGCTCTGCCGTACTGTTCATCGGCGTGTGGTTCGTGCTGGTGATGATGAGCGGCATGTCGGTCAAGCTGATCGGCCTGGCTGGCGGCGGCGGCATGGCGTTCATCGCACTGGCCTACATGTTCTATGACAACGCCCGGCACCGCATCGACGCCTTCCTCGGCGGCGGCACGGCGTTCGACCAGGTCGACCTGGCGCAGCGGACCCTGCTTTCGGGCGGCTGGACCGGTTCGGGCCTGTGGCTCGGCACCCGCAAGCTGGGCCTGCCCGAAGCGCATACCGACTACATCTTTTCCGTTATCGGCGAGGAATTCGGCCTGCTCGCCTGCCTGGTGATCGTGATCCTCTACCTCGCCCTGGTCGCCCGGGTGCTGGTCCGCCTGCTCGATGAGGAAGACCTGTTCACCACGCTTGCCGCAGCCGGCCTGATTGCCCAGATCGGAGGGCAGGCATTCATCAACATCCTTGTGAACCTCCAGCTTTTCCCGTCGAAGGGCATGACCCTGCCGCTGATTTCCTATGGCGGTTCGTCGACATTGGCCTTGTGCCTTGGCGCCGGTTTTCTATTGGCGATCACCCGGCGCAATCCGTTCATCCGGCGTGAGCGGTTCAAGCTTTCCAGTGTAGGTATCAAGTTATGAGTGGCACGACCCGGCACTATGTTCTGGCGGCTGGCGGTACTGGCGGGCACCTGATCCCGGCCTTTGCCCTGGCGGTCGAGCTGGAGCGGCGCGGCCACCACGTTGCGCTGATCACCGACGAGCGCGGCAGCCGCCTGCCGGGCAAGCCGGGCAGCCTGGTCGCCCACGTCCTGCCCGCTGGCCGGATCGGCAAGAACCCG
>CAZNBX010000347.1:0-1762 GCA_964571305.1 uncultured Novosphingobium sp. | reverse complement strand
CCCAACGGGCTTCCCCAGCCCAGCCAGAAATCCGAAGATATTCAGGATTCAGACAGCAGGAATAGTCCATGAAGAGCGATGAATTGACCAACCGCGCCCGGCTTGCGAAAGGCTTGCCCATGCAATTAGGCAAACCAGGGAAACGGCGGTCAAGCCAGCGCGGGAAAGCCGGGCTGGCCGTGTTGGTGGGCGGCGCAATGGCGCTCGGCGGGTGTGTTTCGGTCAAGGCGCCGGACAAGCCGATCGTCATCGAGCTGAACATCAACATCAAGCAGGAGGTCGTCTATCGGCTCGCGGCGGACGCCAAGAACACGATTGAGCAGAACTCCGGCATTTTTTGAGGATTTGTCATGTTGAAGAAGCTTGTCCCCCTTGCCGCAAAGGCTTCGTTCCTGGCCCTGACCGTCGGGGTGGCCGTACTAGGCGCTGCAGCGCTCACGGCTCCCGCCGCCGAGGCGCAGACCCGCGACCCGGCATATGCCGCCGCGCGTGCCGCCGGCCAGGTTGGTGAGAAGTCTGATGGCTATTTGGGCTTTCCGGTCGCGCCGAGCGCGGAGATTCGCCGCATGGCCGAGGACATCAACATCAAGCGCCGCGCGGTCTATGCCCAGAAGGCGCAGGAACAGCACGCAACGATCGAGGACTATGCATTTACTTCGGGTTGCGTCCTGATTGCGCAGACCAAGGTTGGCGAGAAATACCAAGGCCCGATGGGCAATTGGGAAACCCGCACGACTGCGGCCCCGCTGCGCGATGCCCGCTGTCCCTGAGGCGCTCCGTAAGCCCACCTAGACCAGCGTTATTTCGAAGCCTCTCCGCAAGTCCCTGCGGAGAGGCTTTTTCGTGCCGGTTGACTTGAGGGACTGGCCTGCTAAGGGGTCGGCGCCCTCGGCGGGCAACCGTCGTGCGTGCCCTGAGTTTCCCTTTAAAAGGAGCAAGGCATGAACGACGAAAAACCTGCCCGAGAACCCATCGGCGAAGATGCGCGGATCGACGCGCTCGAAGCGCGGCTAGCAGCCGCACGCGAGCGGGAAGCAGAGCGCAACAAGCCGGTCGGAGGCGCAGAGGCCGATGCGAATTACCGCATGGGCAACCGCGTCCTCGCCGAGCTGATCGGGGGAATCGGCGGCGGTGCGTTCATCGGCTGGGTCATTGACCGATTTGCCGGAACTTCGCCCTGGGGTCTGTTGGTGGTGATGGTCCTCGGGATTGTCGTCTCCTTCAGGAACATTATCCGGATGGCCTTGCAGCAGCCCGATTAGGGGCGGCGACCGGGGGCATCAGACCGATTTGAAAGAGGCAGGACTCGTGGCAGCCGAACAGGCAAAAGTCGATCCCATGCACCAGTTCTCGATCGAGCCGCTTTTCGGCACCGATCACTGGACGATCGCGGGCTACTCCATCCCCTTCACCAACTCTGCGCTGTGGATGGCTATCACCACGGTTGCCCTGCTGGTCTTCGTGGCTGGCGGGATGCGGCGGCAGCTGGTTCCGGGGCGTTGGCAGATGGCGGTGGAAGGCTTCACCGGCTTCATCGACAACCTGCTTGCGGCCAACATCGGCCCTGCCGGCAAGAAGTATGTGCCCTACATCTTCTCGCTGTTCATGTTCATTCTCTTCGCCAATCTCCTCGGGCTGCTGCCCCTGATGCTGGTTGGTGTCCATCCCTTTACCCCGACCAGCCACTTCACCGTCACCGGTGTCCTGGCGATCATGTCGTTCTCGATCGTGCTGATCGTCGGGTTTTGGCGTCATGGTTTCC
>CAZNBX010000346.1:0-1769 GCA_964571305.1 uncultured Novosphingobium sp. | reverse complement strand
GGACCGAATCGCGCTGTAACAGCATGGCATTGGCCTTGGCCGAAGCGAGATCGTTGATCGAAACCAGTTCAAGATCGTGGTCGGTCCGCTCGAAGATGGCACGTGCCACATTGCGCCCGATACGTCCGAAACCGTTGATCGCAACCTTGATCGCCCTGTGCGTACTCCTTCTTAGCGGCCCAGCTGGGCCTTGATCTGCGGGACAATGGCCTCTGTGGTGAGGCCGAAATAGCTGTAGAGTTGCTCAGCCGGGGCCGAAGCGCCAAAGCGGTCGATGCCGAAACGCAGGCCATCAAGCCCGGAATAGCGCTCCCACCCGGTGGTCACGCCAGCCTCGATCGAGACCTTGAGCACGCCGGCCGGGAGCACGTCGGCACGGTAGGCCGCATCCTGCGCGTCGAACAGTTCAGTGCACGGCATCGAAACGACGTCCGCACCAATGCCAGCGGCTTCGAGTTCGGCAGCGCAGGCCACCGCGATTTCGACTTCCGAACCGGTCGCGACCAACACGACCTTGCGCTCGGCTTGAGCGGCACGGAGGCGATAGCCGCCCTTGGCGCTGAGCATGCCGCCCTCGTCGCGCAGCTGCGGCAGGTTCTGGCGCGACAGGGCGAGGACCGAGGGCGTACCCTTGGCTTCCAGAGCAATAGCCCAGCATTCCGCTGTTTCGACCACGTCTGCCGGACGGAAGGTCAGCAGGTTCGGGATCAGGCGCAGCGACATGACGTGCTCGATCGGCTGGTGGGTCGGACCGTCCTCACCCAGGCCAATCGAATCGTGGGTCATCACATAGACGACCTGTGCATGCTGCAGCGCCGACATGCGGATCGCATTGCGGCAATAGTCGGAGAAGACCATGAAGGTGCCGCCAAAGGGCACCACGCCGCCGTGCAGCGCCATGCCGTTCATCGCCGCAGCCATGCCGAATTCGCGGATGCTGTAGTGGACGTGGCGACCAGCGTAGTCTTTGGCGCTGAAAGTGGCCGTCGCCTTGGTCTTGGTCAGGTTCGAGCCGGTAAGGTCAGCCGAACCACCAATCAGTTCGGGCAGTCGCTCGGTCAGCGGGCCAAGCGCCATTTCCGAAGCCTTGCGGGTCGCAACCTTCTGCGGCGCAGCGATCAGACCGGCAATGTAATCGTCGATTGCCGGCGCGACGCGGCCCGACAGACCCTGCTGCGCAGCCTCGAAAGCCGCGCGGCGCGGCGATGCGGCCAGGCGCTTTTCCCATTCGGCGCGGGCCGCGGCACCCTTGGCCCCCAACGAGCGCCAGTCAGCCTGAATATCAGCGGGGATCACGAACGGCTCCGCAGTCCAGCCCAGAGCTTCGCGGGTCGCGGCCACCTCATCGGCCCCGAGCGGGCTGCCGTGGACCGAGTGACTACCCGCCTTGTTCGGCGCGCCCTTGCCGATAACCGTCTTGCAGGCGACCAGCGACGGGCGTGGATCGGCTGCTGCTTCGGCCAGAGCGCGGGCGATATCGGCATGGTCATGCCCGTCGCAGCGGGTGACGTGCCAACCGCTGGCGGCATAGCGCGCCGGAATGTCTTCGCAGGTCGAAAGCGCTGTATCGCCATCGATGGTGATATTGTTGTCGTCCCACAGGACGTTGAGGCGACCGAGCTTGAGCGTTCCGGCGAGGCCGATAGCTTCGTGGTTGATGCCTTCCATCAGACAGCCGTCGCCGGCGATCACCCAGGTGCGGTGATCGACCAGATCGTCTCCGAACCTCGCGGCCAGATGCCGCTCGGCCATGGCGAAGCCGACGCTGT
>CAZNBX010000345.1:0-1776 GCA_964571305.1 uncultured Novosphingobium sp. | reverse complement strand
AGTTTCGACCTCGATTTTCCGCATCTTATGCTGCGTCACCGCGCGGTCGAGCACCGCAAGGGGCTGACCTCGCTGGCGGATGAGCAACTGTCGGAAATGGACCGCAACGGTCGTCTCGGCACCGCGCTGTCGGGCATTGCCAACTGGGCGACCAAGGAAGGCAATGGCCTGACCCGTCCGGTGATGGAGAAGGTTGCCGGGATCGACCGCCGCGCGCACCTGCCCCAGTTCATGGACGTGTCGCTGACCCGTCAGGCGCCGGGGATCATCCCCCCGCCCAACCCGGATGGTCCGGCCTTTGGCAAGAAGGTCGCGATCTATGCCGGTTGCCACGACGAATTCAACGATGGCGGCCCCGGTCTCGCCATGGTCAAGGTGCTTGCCCACAACGGCGCGCAGGTGCGGATTGAGCATCCCGATTGCTGCGCCATGCCCAAGTTCGAGAACGGCGATCTGCCTGCCGTTGCCAGCGCGGCCGAGCGGATTTCCGCGCACTTCGCGCCGCTGGTGAACGATGGCTGGGACGTTGTCGCGTTGACCACGTCCTGCGCGCTGATGCTCAAGTTCGAATGGCCGCTGATCGAGCCGGAGAACGAGAGCGTCGCGCTGCTCAGCAAGCACACTTTCGACGTTTCGGAATATATCGTCGCCCTGTCCAAGGACTGCGGCCTGGCGCCGATCGAGCCAATGGACAAGCGCATTTCCGTGCACTTCGCCTGCCACGCCCGCGCCCAGAATATGGGGCCGAAGGCGATGGAAATGCTTCGCCTGATTCCCGAGGCCAAGCCGGCGCTGACCGAGCGTTGTTCTGGCCATGGCGGCAAGTGGGGCATCTTCAAGGAAAACTTCGACCGCGCGGTCAAGGTGGGCAAGCCCGCCGCCCGCAATCTCGTGAAAGACCAGCCGGACCTGATCGTTTCCGAATGCCCGCTGGCCGGTCCGCACCTGAAGCAGGTCATTGCTGCAAACGGTGCCGAACCCCCGGCGCGGATCGGCCACCCGATTGAGGTTCTCGCTCAAGCCTACGGACTGTAACCATGCCCCGCGATACCCGTACCATCACCCCTGCCGACATCATGCCGCTGGATCAGTACGAACTGATCCGCAACGACAAGAAGCAGGAAGCCCTGGCCCGCAAGAAGCTGACTCGCATCGCGGTCGGCCCAAATGCCACGGTCCTGTTCGAGAACTGGGATTCGATGTGGCTGCAGATCCAGGAAATGCTGCGGATCGAAAAGGGCGGGGAAGAGCAGCTGGCCGACGAACTGGCAGCCTATGACCCGATGGTCCCCAAGGGCGCGGAGCTGACCTGCACGATCCTGTTCGAAGTGGGCGATCCGGTCCGCCGCGATGCGTTCCTGCGCACCATCGGCGGGGTGGAAAACCACATCGCGATCCAGATCGGCGACATCGTTGTCCGCGCCCGTCCCGAAGGCGATACCGAACGCACCCGCACCAGCGACAACAAGGCCAGCGCAGTCCACTTCATGCACTTTGACTTCACCCCCGAAGCCATTGCCGCATGGAAGAGCGGCGAGGGCAACGCGATGCTGCTGATTGACCATCCGAATTATGGCCATGCCGCTCTGATCAGCCGCGAAAGCCGTGACTTTTTGGCGCGTGAATGCTTCTGATCTGACGCTTCGATCTTACGAACTAGGAAAACGCCCCGGCCTAAAGCCGGGGCGTTTTTCTATGCCTGCTTCAAATGCTATTAGGCCAAATTTCAGAAGTAAACTACCGCCTGAACGAAACGGGCTCTCCGACGGCCGGCGG
>CAZNBX010000344.1:0-1781 GCA_964571305.1 uncultured Novosphingobium sp. | reverse complement strand
ATCCTGCCGATGCTGCGCGAAGACGATGGCGACGATGCGCTGCTCGCCTACTGCGAGGAATTGCGCAAGGCGCTGGCCAGCCAGTCGGCGCTGGGCGAACCGATCCGCGTCCTGCTTGATAGGCGGGCAGGCAAGGCCACGCAAAAGCGCTGGGGCTGGGTCAAGAAGGGCGTGCCCATCGTCCTTGAAATCGGTGGCCGCGATGCTGCTGGCGGGCAGGTCTCCGCCGTGCGCCGTGATCGCCTCTACCGTGAGGATGGCAAGGTCAACTTCGTCGGCCAGAGCAAGGAAGAGTTCGTTGCCAAGGCAGCGGCTGAGCTGGAAGACATCCAGCACGCGCTGTTTGCCGAAGCCGCAGCGCGCCGCGATGCGCAAATCCATCGCGGGATCGACGACCTTGCCGGTCTGGAAAAGTTCTTTGCCGAGGACCAGAAGTATCCGGGCTGGGTCGAAATGGGCTGGTCGCGCCCGACTGGTGCTGCACTGGAAGAGGTGGTCGCCAAGCTCAAGGCGCTTAAGCTGACCATGCGCAACACGCCGCTGGGCGCGCCGCCGGCTTCGGGAACCTGCCCGTTTACCGGCCAGCCTGCGGTTGAAACCATCTACGTCGCGCGCGCGTATTGACCCGGTGAGCCGCTTCAAACCCCAGCCTGGCCTACCCACCCGCCAGCAGATCCTGGATTTTATCGCCAGCAGCGAGGAACAGGCGGGCAAGCGCGAGATCGCGCGGGCCTTTGGCCTGAAGGGGCAGGAGAAGATCCAGCTCAAGGCCTTGCTCAAGGACATGGCCGAGGAAGGCCTGATCGACGGCAATCGCACCGCGTTTCATCGGATGGGCGGAGTGGCCAAGGTTACCGTCCTGCGCGTGGTCGATACCGACGATGGCGAGGCGATTGCCGTTCCAGATAGCTGGACGCCGGACGACGCTACGCCGCCGCCGCGCCTGCGCTTGCGTGAGAAGGGTCGGGGTTCCGCCCTGCGCAAGGGGGACCGCGTGCTCGCCCGGACCGAGGAAACCTCGAAGGGATGGATCGCCCATCCGATGAAGAAGCTGCCCAACGCGACCGAACAGGTGCTGGGCATTGTCGAACTGGACCGCACCGGCAAGGGGTGGCTCGCGCCGGTCGACAAGCGTGTGCGCAATTCTACTCCCATCGCCGATCTGGGCGGGGCCGAGGAAGGACAGCTGGTCCTCGCCGAACCAGCAGGCCGCAGCCCGCGGTCCGGCGGGAAGGTTACGGCCGGGCTGGGCGATCCGCTGGCGCCCAAGGCGTGCCGCCTGATCGCGATCCACAAGCACGGCATTCCCTACGCCTTCAATGCGGACACGCTGGCCGAGGGAGAAGTTTCGGCCAAGCTTCCGCTCAGTGCCGAACACCGCGAGGACCTGCGGCATCTGCCGATCGTCGCGATCGACCCCATCGACGCGCGCGATCACGACGACGCGATCTGGGCGGAGCCGGACGGGGCAGGGGGCTTCCGCGCGGTTGTCGCCATTGCCGACGTCAGCTTTTACGTGCGTCCCGGCAGCCAGTTGGACCGCGAGGCACGCAAGCGCGGCAATTCGGTCTATTTCCCCGACCGCGTCGTGCCGATGCTGCCCGAAGTCCTAAGTGCGGATGTCTGCTCGCTGCGCGCTGGCGAGGATCGCGCGGCCATGGCTTGCCACATGCACATTTCGGCAGAGGGCAAGATCCTTGAGTGGCGCTTCACCCGCGCTCTGGTCCGCATCCACGAAGTGATCGCCTATGAAGAGGCGCAGCGCCGGATCAACGACGAGG
>CAZNBX010000343.1:0-1783 GCA_964571305.1 uncultured Novosphingobium sp. | reverse complement strand
TCGACCATCTTGCCCTTGCCTTCATCGCCCCCCTGGGCGCCGATCACGGTAACATTGGCCATGGATACAGTCCTACCGCTGCCGGGTTATCCGCAAGCGCCCTTCGACAGGACTCGGCGCAAGGGATGGACTGGAAGGGCCGGATCGGCCCGCTCTGCGGCGGCCCCTAGTGCGACCCGGCAACCAGAGTCAAGGCACTGCGGGGACAAAGTGCGATGAAGTGCAACGGTGCGGCTTGATTACCCGGAATTGCGGGCTTTGCGCACGATCAACGGTCAGTCCCCGATGCGGACCGCCTCGCCATCCTGCAACCGGTGCGTGCAGCCCAGCGCGCCCGGTTCGCAGCCCTCGCCCAGCGCCGCAACGGTGCGCCAGCCGATGGCGCGCAGGCGCTCGGCATGAGCGGCATCGTGGCCGAGCGGCAGGAACAGGGTGTCGCGCTTTTCCTCGCGCGCGGCGAGAACGTCGATCAGGCGGTCGGGACAGAGCGAGAAGCCGATGGCCGGTTCGTCCAGGCCAAGGATGCGATAGGAACCGCCCCGACCCAGCGCTCCGGAAACGCCTTCGGCGTAAATCGTGAAGCCGAACCACTACTGGTATTCGAAGCCATGGCGCTCGCTGGGGTCGAGGGTCAGCCGAGCCTTGCCGGCAAGCCGCGCGGCCAGTTCGCGCAGGGCGGCAATGCGCGAGGATAGCGCGCCGCCTGCGTCGATCGCCGCCAGCCGCTCAATCGCGGTGTCGAACGGACCGATCGCGGTGAGCAGCGGCAGGTAGGCCTCGCCCCCTGCATCGACCAGGCCGCCAGCGTCCTTGGCATCAAGCTCGCGCCGCACCGCTTCGATCTTGTCCGCGTCCAGCGGCAGCGCCTTGGCCGCCAGGGTGTCGACCAGATCGGGCAGCGTGAAGTCGACCGAAAGCCCGGTGGCACCGGCCGCGGTCAGCGCCTCGATTGCGGCGGCAACGATTTCCCCGGCAGCGGCGACACTGTCGCTGCCGATCAGTTCCGCGCCAAGCTGGAGCCGTTCGCGGGTGGGATCGAGGCCATCGCCCTTGATGGTCACGGCCTGCCCGGCATAGCATAGGCGCAGCGGGCGAGCCTGGTCGGCCAGGGCCGTCGCGGCAATGCGGCCAACCTGTACGGTAATGTCGCTGCGCAGCGCCAGGGTGCGGAGCGAGGCCGGATCGACGAAGCGGAACATGCGCCGTGGCTGGACCCCAGCCATGCGGCTCGCCATCGACTTTTCGAATTCGATGGTGGGCGGCTGAACCCGGTCATAGCCGTGGGAATCGAGCACGTCGATCACGGCACGGGTCACCCGCGCCGCCGCTGCCGCAGCAGCGGGGAGCCGGTCTTGCAGGCCTTCGGGCAACAGGTCGCGGTCGTTATCTTGCATATCGACTGTCCCGTTGCCCGAATTGACCTCAGAACGCCAGAGCCATTGCCCGCTTGACGCCAGGCAGCTTGCGGACCTGTTCGATCAGCTCGGCATTGACCGGGCTGTCAACGCTGAGCAGCAGCACAGCTTCCCCGCCCGCCTCGCGGCGGCCCAGGTTGAAGGTGCCGATGTTGATCGCGTTCTCGCCCAGCAGGGTGCCGACGCGGCCGATGAAGCCCGGCGCGTCCTCGTTCACGATGTACATCATGTGACCGGCCATTTCGGCCTCGACCTTGATGCCGAACAGTTCGACCAGGCGCGGTTCGCTGTTCGAGAACAGGGTCCCGGCGACCGAACGCTCGCCCGCATCGGTTTTGACCGAAACGCGGATCAGGGTGTGGTAGTCA
>CAZNBX010000342.1:1169-1793 GCA_964571305.1 uncultured Novosphingobium sp. | reverse complement strand
GGCAAGCGGGTGGGGGGATTTCCTGAATCCAAATCCGTTCGTGCTGAGGAGGGATTGAGCGCAGCGAAAGCCCGTCTCGAAGCACCAGGCGCGGCCCTTCGAGACGCGTCTTCGCATTTGCTCAGCCGCTCCTCAGGGCGAACGGTGTAATCGCTCAAGGAGCCTTTTCGAATGTACGACATTCTCTCCGGCCTGAAGATCATCGAGGTTTCCTCGTTCGTCGCATCGCCGACCGCCGGCCTCTACTGCGCCCAGTTCGGTGCGGAAGTGGTGCGGGTGGATCACAAGGCCGGAGGCTTGGATTACGACCGCTACATGGTCACCCGCGAAGGGCGTTCGCTCTCGTGGGAGAACCTCAACCGCGCCAAGAAGAGCGTCGCACTTGACCTCAACTGCGATGAAGGCCGCGAGCTGCTCGCCGAAATGGTCCGCCAGACCGGGCAGATGATCACCAACCTGCCGGTGAACAGCTTCCTCTCCCACGAGAAGCTGGCCGAAGGGCGGCCCGATCTGGTCTCGGTGCGGATCATGGGCTGGGGCGACGGGCGCCAGGCGATGGACTCCACCGGCAGTGCCGCCTCGGGCTATCCGCTGATGTGCGGGCCCGAGGAATGGGACACGGCA
>CAZNBX010000342.1:0-1159 GCA_964571305.1 uncultured Novosphingobium sp. | reverse complement strand
CGCCGGTCAACCAGATCCTCCCCGCCTGGGACTTCATCACCGGTGCCTATTGCGCGTTCTCGCTGCTCGCCGGCCTGCGCCACCGCGACCAGACCGGCAAGGGCATCGAAATGCGCGTGCCTCTGGGCGACGTTGCCATCGGGACCATGGCCAATGCCGGGGCCATGGCCGAAATGCTCTATCGTGGGGCCGACCGCGAACGCATTGGCAATGCGATCTGGGGTGCCTTCGGGCGCGATTTCCTGTCGCGCGACGGCAAGCGCTTCATGGTTGCGGCGCTGACGCCCAAGCAGTGGAAGGCGACGGTCGAGGCATTCGGGCTGGGCGAGGAAGTCGCCAAGCTTGAGGCTGAACTGGGCGTCAGCTTCCTCGCCAGCGACCACGAACGCTTCGTCAACCGCCACCGCCTGTTCGCCTTGTTCCAGCAGGCTGCCGACAAGTTCGACTATGCCGAATTAGCTGAGCGCCTGGGCAAGGCCGGGGCCACGTTCGAGCGCTATCGCACCATGTTTGAGGCAGCGCAGGACCCGGACCTGGTGACCAACAATCCGCTGTTCGGCCCGTCCCCGGCCAACCCCAGCGGCTTTTCCTATCCGGCCCCGCGCTCGTTCGCCAAGCTCCCTTCCGAGCCAGTCGGCGATCCCAAACCCGCCCCCTACCTGGGTGAACACAGCGAAGAAGTGCTGGCCGAGCGGCTGGGCCTGTCTTCCGGAGAAATTGCCCGGCTGATCGACCGGGGCATCGTTGCAACTTCAGACAAGGACCACAAATGACCCAGCTTCGTCGCGCCGCCATCGTTGCGCCGATCCGTACTGCCGTGGGCAAGTTCGGCGGCAGCCTCAGCCCGCTGACCGCTGGCCAGCTGGGTGCGGTGATCCTGAAAGCCCTGATGGAGCGGACCAAGATCGACCCGTCGCGGGTTGACGACGTGATCTTCGCCCAGGGCTATGGCAACGGCGAAGCGCCGTGCATCTCGCACTGGTCGTGGCTGCTCGCGGGCCTGCCGGAAGAAGTTCCCGGCTACCAGCTTGATCGCCGTTGCGGCTCGGGCCTGCAGGCCATCGTCAATGCCGCGATGATGGTCCAGACGGGCGTTTCCGATATCGTCGTCGCCGGCGGCTGCGAGTCCATGTCGAACGTCGAGCATTACAGCACCGAC
>CAZNBX010000341.1:0-1834 GCA_964571305.1 uncultured Novosphingobium sp. | reverse complement strand
CCGGGCCGGGAGGCCGGCCAGGAACACGACGACTGCTGCCCCGGCCACAACCGAAAGGCCGGTTCCAAGGTCAGGCTGGATGATGACCAGTAACGCTGGAACCGCAATCAGAGCCGCAGCTGGAATGAGCGCGCGCCAGTTGCGGGTCATCGCGGGGGGAAGGCTGTCGAAGAAGTAGGCCAGGGTCAACACGATCCCGGGCTTCATCAGTTCCGAAGGCTGCAATTGCATGAAGCCCAGGTTGATCCAGCGCTGGCTGCCGCCGCGTACCGCGCCGAACAGATCGACCATGACCAGCAAGGCCACCAGGACCCCGTAGGCGGGATAGGCGATCGCCTTGAAGAACTCACGGGGAAGGCGTGAGATCACGAAGGCCATCCCCAGGAAGACCAGGAAGTGGATCGTGTGTAACAAGGCCCATGGATTGAGGTGCCCACCAGCTGCCGAATGCAGGACGACCGACCCGAACGTGTTGAGCGCAAACAGCGGCAGGATTACGTGCCACGGTTCGCGCGCGACCGCGTCTGGGATGATGCTCCGGCTCATGGGGTTGTTCCCCCTTGGCTGGAGGCCGCAGGCGGCGTGTCTACGGCAGGGCCCGGCCGCGCTTCCACGGTTCCGGTAACCGGCTCTTCGGGTCGGGTCGTTGCGGGAGCGTCACTCGGGCTTTCGGGTTCGGGCTGTGAGGCCTCAGCTTTGTCGATAGCCTCCTTGACGGCCTCATCGTCGCCAACCTTTGGTGCCGAGGTGCCAAACTTCGAGACATAGGCCTGGTACTTGGCGTCCAGTCGCTCGTCCGGCTTGCCACCCCAAGCCCGCTCCAGTTCGTGAAGGCGGTTCAGCGCGGTCGCCGGATCGAACAGGAAAGTCATGACATCCTTGGCAATGGGAGCTGCTGCCGTCGCGCCAAAGGTGCCGTGTTCAACCACGATCGCCATCGCATAGCGAGGCTTGTCGGCAGGGGCGTAGCACACGAACAAGGCATGGTCGCGCGACTTCCAGTCGCCAACGTGGCCGCGCGCGACGAGGGCGCGGACCTGGGCCGTGCCGGTCTTGCCGGCCATCTTGATGCCGCCAATGTCGATCTTGCTGGCAACGGCGGTCCCGCTTCCGTTCACGACCTGGAACATCCCGTCGTGGGCGACCATCAGCTGTTCCGGGGTAAAGGGCAGGGGCGGGCCCAACGGCTTGGGGTGGCCGTGAATGAGATAGGGCTGAAGGTTTTTGCCCGAGGCAATCCGCGCGGTCATCACCGCCAGTTGCAACGGGGACACCGAAACATAGCCCTGGCCGATCGAGGCGTTGAGCGAATCCGCCGCCGACCACTCTTGCTTGAACCGGCGCATTTTCCACGCGGCATCGGGGATGGTCCCGTATCGCTGAGCCGTGCCGGGCAGGTCGAATTCCTGACCAAGACCGAGCATCTTGGCGACCGGGGCGATCGCATCATAGCCAACGCGGTGCGACATGGCCCAGAAGTAGGTGTTGCAGCTGTGTTCGATCGCCTCGCGCATGTCGACCGAACCGTGCACCGCGTCACAGCGGAAAAAGCGGCTGCCAAGGCGATAGCCACCTGGACAGGGTACGCGTTCGTTCGGGTCAATGCCCTGCAATTGCAGCGCAAGGGTCGCCATCGGCTTCATGGTCGAGCCGGGCGGATAGAGCCCGCGCATCGCCTTGTTGAGCAGCGGGATGTGATCGTCTTCGTTCAGCATCTTCCACTGCAAGCGGCCGATTCCGCCAGCAAAGCTGTTCGGGTCGAAGGCTGGCATGGAAGACAGGGCTAGGATCGCCCCATCGTTGCAGTCAATCACCACCACCGCCGCGGATTCCA
>CAZNBX010000340.1:331-1843 GCA_964571305.1 uncultured Novosphingobium sp. | reverse complement strand
GAAGCCGAACTCGGCGCGGTTGGCGGCGACGAAGGCGGCGGACTGGAAGGTTGCCTCCTTGAACGGGACCTTGCCCCGCGCTTCGCGCAGGATCAGCCCGGCAAACTCTTCGGATTTCCCCTGGGTGCGGCGCTGCGACAAATCGATGAGAATGCCGCTGACCGTATCGTCCTGCTGCCGGATCGGCACTCCACCGATCAGGTCGACGGCATTCTCGCGCGCTGCGATCCGCTCTGCCACTTCGCTGCTACCGGTTGCGGAAAGGGTGTAGACTGAAGCACCAACCGCTGATGTCTCACCCTCGGTACTGTCCGCGTGGATCGAAATGAACAGGTCGGCTCCCATCCGCCGGGCTATGGCGCTGCGCTCCGCCAGGGAAAGGAACCGGTCATCATCGCGGGTCAGGGCAACCCGAATGCCGCCGTTGCGCAACAAGTCGTTCCGCAATGCCTGCGCCAGAGCGAGCGTCAGGTCCTTTTCCCGGGTCGCTCCGGTACCGGCGCCGGGATCGCGCCCGCCATGCCCGGCATCGATAACCACCAGCGGGCGCGAGGCATCCTTCGGTCCGTCGATCCGCGGCAGGCTGGCCAAAGCGTCAGGAGACTTGAGGTCGACCGAAACGACATAGTCAAAGGCACTGCCCCGCCAAGGAGCGATCCAGCCTGCGCCAAACATTACCCCCAGTGCCACCACGGGCACCAAAATAATCGCCATGATAAGCAGGATGCGACGCATGGTCAGGCACTTAATCGCACCACGATCTCCGCGCAATCACCTTGCCGATCCAGCCAAGCAATGCTACGCAGGTGATGACCGAAACTGGTAGGGCACCGCCCAGCCCGGTTTTCGGGAAGAGAATCCGGCTCGTTCTTGCCGGTTCAAACAGGTTGATGCCGTAATGAGAAGCCCTTGCCTTGCCACGATACCGAATGCCGAAGGGCACGCGGTAGCGCAGGTAATGGGCACAGTGCGTTCCAATTCGCCGTACACTCTCGTTTCAGCAGACACGCTCATCGCCGCCGGAGCCAATTCAGGCACCGGCTCATTCGATAGGTCCGCGCACGCAATTCGGAGTTTCCGGGTCCGGCGCTGGATTTCCGCAAACAGTCACGCCAGCATTTCGACCGCCTCTTCGGGGCTGGTCTGCACATGGCGTGCACGGAGAAATTATAATGACCATGCGCATGCTAATCGATGCGCGCCACCAGGAAGAGACCCGGGTGGCGGTGCTGAAGGGCAATCGGATTGAAGAATTCGACTTTGAATCTGCCGAACACAAGCAGATCAAGGGCAACATCTACCTAGCCAAGGTTACCCGCGTCGAACCGTCGCTGCAGGCCGCCTTCGTGGACTTCGGCGGCAATCGCCACGGGTTCCTCGCTTTCAGCGAAATCCATCCCGACTATTACCAAATTCCTAAGGAAGACCGCGAGGCATTGCTGGCCGAAGAAGCCGCCCATGCCGAGGAAGAGGCCGCCCTGCGCGCCATTGCCGAGGGTGAGGAAGACTTCG
>CAZNBX010000340.1:0-304 GCA_964571305.1 uncultured Novosphingobium sp. | reverse complement strand
TGGGTGAACCCCTGGCCGACAACCTGGCCGGGACCAGCCATGAACATCATCACGACGATGACGACTTTGGCGGCGTGACCGAGGTCGACACGGCCGAAAAGGATGACGTCGCAACGATCGAGGACGGCCACGTCGAAGACGGGTTCGATCACGGGGGCGACGAAGAAGAAGCTTCCGAAGACGAAGGCGAGAGCGAAGAACCGCGCCGTCGCAGTCGTGGTCGCCGCCGCCAGGGTGGCAATCGCGGTCATGCGAAGGAAGCCGATGAACTGCGCGCCAAGCGCATGGCCCTACGTCGTCGCTA
>CAZNBX010000339.1:0-1848 GCA_964571305.1 uncultured Novosphingobium sp. | reverse complement strand
CGCAATGGCGGACACGAGTTCGGAACGGATCATTACACACGCCTTTCACGGACCGGGAATCCGGTCCTGCCCAATCAAATGGATAAAAGCGCGGTACGGCTTCCGACCCGGTACAAGCAGCACTGCACGGCGTCGTTGTGACAAATCCAAAATGGATTATCAATCGTCAAATAGTGCCAAAGCTAGGAAATTTCGGCGAGAAGTTGTTCCGGAGCGATACCCAGTCGTTCGATCCGCCGACGAATCGACGGCCACTCGACCGAGAGGAACTGCTCACGCTCGCTACTGCGCAGCTTGTCGGCTGCACCTCTTGCGACAAACATCCCGACCCCGCGCTGGACTTCGACCAGTCCATCGAGCTGGAACTGCTGGTAGGCCTTGGCAACCGTAAGCGGGTTCGCGCCCTGGTCCGCCGCGAAGGCCCGAACCGATGGCAGCATCGATCCTTCCGGATAGGAGCCATCAATGATTGCCGCCGCAATCTTGTCACGGAGCTTGAGATAGACGGGCTTGCTGTTGTCGGCCATGGGTGCAGCACTGCCATAATACACCGCTGCACGCAAGACCAACCCACACGGGGCACCCCCACGATTGGCGCAACAATGAAACAAATATGACGAATTTCGCTTCACAGTGGAGAAATCCCGGCTAGTCTCCGGCCCCATGTTCGCGGGTGCAAGAAAGCACCACGCAAGATATTCTCGGGAGCTGTTGATGAAAGACATGGGCTTGTGGAACGAAGCCGACTGGATCGCGCTGATCGCGGTCGTCGTGCTTGGTGCGTTCCTCGCCATCGGCGCGAAAGTCGCCGTCCAGAAAGAACCGGAATTCGCGGGCCATCCGAAGGGCCTGTACATGCTGTTCTTCGCCGAAATGTGGGAGCGCTTCTCCTACTACGGCATGCGCGCACTGCTGATCTTCTACCTGACCAAGCACTGGCTGTTCAGCGACGGCAAGGCGAACCTGATCTATGGCGCCTATGCCAGCCTGGTCTACATCACCCCGGTGCTGGGCGGCTATCTCGCCGACCGCTACCTCGGTCAGCGCAAGGCCGTGCTGTTCGGCGGCCTGCTTCTCGCGATTGGCCACAGCCTGATGGCAGTCGAGGGAACGGGTGGGCAAGCCGATCCGGCGATCAACGTGTTCTGGGCAGCGCTCGCCTTCATCATCGTTGGCTCAGGCTTCCTCAAGGCCAATATCTCGGTCATGGTTGGCCAGCTCTACAAGCTGACCGACGTGCGCCGCGACGGGGCTTACACGATCTTCTACATGGGGATTAACGTGGGTGCTGCATTGGGCACGATCCTGGTCGGTTACCTCGGCGAAACGATTGGTTGGGGCTACGGCTTTGGCCTGGCCGGAATCGGCATGCTGCTGGGCCTGATCGTCTTTGTCCTGGGCAAGAGCGTCCTGAATGGGGCCGGCGAAGCACCCAACCCGCTCGCCAAGTCGACCGAGACGATGCTCTACGCAATTGGCGTGGCCTCGGTCGGCGTGATCTGGCTGCTGATCCAGTACCAGAGCGTGATCCAGAACCTGCTGATCGTCTCGGGCGTCGCTCTGCTCGGTTATGTCCTTTACGAAACGTTCAAGCTGCCCAAGGAACCGCGCGAGCGCATGTTCGCGATCCTGTTCCTGATCAGCCTCAACCCGCTGTTCTGGGGCCTGTTTGAGCAGGCCGGCGGTTCGATGAGCCTGTTTACCGATCGCTATGTCGATCGCGGCGCTACTCCGGCCTCGCTGTTCCAGTCGATCAACCCGAGCTACATCATCCTGCTCGCCCCGCTGTTCGCCGGCCTGTGGCAGTGGCTTGGGCGGCGCGGCAAGGAGCCTTCGGCCCCGCCCAAG
>CAZNBX010000338.1:0-1854 GCA_964571305.1 uncultured Novosphingobium sp. | reverse complement strand
CATGATCAGACCGTGGGCGGTGATCAGGACGTTCCACAGGTGCAGCTGGGCGTCAAAGTTGGCCGAAGGCTCACCCAGGATCGAGGCGACCGTACCGAGGTACTGGATGCCAGGATGGGCGAGTTCGAGACGCATGATGCCCGAGATCGCGCCGCCGATAACGCCGGCGAAGATCGCGAAGATCAGGTAAAGCGTGCCGATGTCCTTGTGGTTGGTGGACATGAACCACCGGGCGAAGAAGCCCGGCTTGTGATCGTGACCATGCTCAGCGTGATCTGCGTGAGCCTGGAACTGGTCAGCTGTAGTTGCCATATCTGCGAACCTTCTGTTCGATAATCTCTAGGGCGCTCAGGCGGCGGGCTTAGCGGCGGGAGCCGGAGCCTCGGCCGCAGCCGGGGCATCGGGCATGCCGTCAATCTTGCCGCCCTGCTCCAGGACCCAGCGGTTGAATTCGTCACGCGGCAGCGCTTCGACGGCGATGGGCATGTAACCATGGCGCGCACCGCACAGTTCCGAACACTGGCCGTAATAGACGCCCGGTTCGTTGATGATCAGCTGGCGCTCGTTCAGCTTACCCGGAACCGCGTCGATCTTGAACCACAGCGACGGCACCGCGAACGAGTGAATCACGTCGGCGCCGGTGGTTTGGAAGCGGATCGGCTCACCCACCGGAACAACCAGGCGGTTGTCGACGGCCAGCTGGGCCGGTTCGCCATTGGCGATCGCCTTTTCCGGCGGCAGCATGTTCGAAATGACTTCGATGTCGCCGTTGTCCGGATACTTGTAGGTCCAGTACCACTGGTTGCCGGTAGCCTTGATGGTCAGGGCCTTTTCCGGAGCCGGGGTGTACTGCTTGTTGATCAGCGCCACCGACGGAACCGCGATGCCGACCAGGATCAGGATCGGGATCCCGGTCCAGGCCACTTCCAGCGCAGTGTTGTGGGCGGTCTTCGACGGCGTCGGATTGGCGCGGCGGTTATAGCGCGCGATCACGAAGAGCAGCAGGAAGAAGACCAGCAGGGTAATGCCGATGATCACCGGCAGCAGGAAAGCCTGGTGCATGTGCAGCGCCTGCTTGCCCGTGTCGGAATACTGATCCTGGAACATGATCCCGCCGGGGACGGGCATGCCCTTCCCTTCGGTCGGCTTCATCGGCACGTACTTGCCGGGAGCGACCTTGAACTTGGGATCGTTCGGATCGACTGCCGGAGCAGCCGCAGCAGCCGGGGCCGCAGTGGTGGTGGCCGGAGCCGCGGCGGCCGCATCGGTTGCCGTGGCAGCAGCAGCGTCAGCCGCTTCCGAAGCCGGAGCCGCCGCCGCCGGAGCAGCAGCGTGCAGTGCGGGCGCCGCCAGCAGTGCCAGCGACATTCCGATTGCCTGGATCGCGCGTCCCGCGTGGCGGGCAGTCTTGCCGATTGTCATCGTTCCTCTTGCTCTTGCTTTCCCGGCCGGTTGAAGCCCTGAAATGCCCCTTCCCGCCCCCATGGGAGTTTCGGATTCACCGGGCCTATACGCGCGCTTGCGAGGCACCTCAAGCGCCTCTAGGGGAATTTTTGACAAAGCGCATTGCGGGCTAACCCGTGTGCACCCCGAATCAGCAAGAAAGGCAAAGATACCAATGCAGGATGAAGAGGTCCTCGCCGAATTCCGGGCCAGCAAGGCATTGCTGGAAGGCCATTTCCTGCTGTCTTCGGGGCGGCACAGCGCACATTATCTACAGTGCGCGCGTGTGTTGATGGACCCGATGCGGGCCAGCCGCCTAGCTGCGGCACTCGCCGCGCGAATCCCCCGCGAACTGCGCAAGGACATCGCCAAGGTCGTCTCCCCAGCGATGGGCGGCGTGATTATCGGGCA
>CAZNBX010000337.1:0-1875 GCA_964571305.1 uncultured Novosphingobium sp. | reverse complement strand
CGTGATAGAGCGGCGCGGGCGAGAGGTAGATCGCGTTCTCGTTGATGCCATAGGCCATCATCGCCAGCTGGACGAGGACATTGGTCGCATCGATCGCCGGATCTTCGGGCAGCGGGATCTTCACCCCCTTGGGGCGGCCGGTGGTGCCGGAGGAGTAGAGCATGTCGACCCCGGCGCGCTCGTCCGCAACTGGAGTGGCGGGCATCTTGGCCAGCGCGGCCTCGGCCGACATTTCGCCGGGCGTATCCATGCGCAGCTGGGCCACCTGCGGCGCCAGCCGGGCCACTTCGTCCAGAGTGCCCGCCAGGTAGGCCGCACCGAACAGCAGCTTCGCCCCGCTGTCTTCCAGGATATAGGCGATTTCGGGCGGGGTCAGGCGGCTGGAAATGCCGACATAATGCACCCCGGCGCGCTGGAAGCCCCAGGCCAGGCAGAAGAACCACGGATGGTTTTCCATGCACAGCGCCACCGTATCGCCAATCTGAATGCCGCGGGCGCGGAGCAACTGCGCGACCTGGTTCGAACGCGCGTCGAGCTCGCCATAGGTGATCGTTTCGCCGCTGCCGGCCATGACGATGGCGGGCTTGTTCGGGTGGCTCTTCGCATAGACCGAAGGATGCATGGTGAATCACTCTCCTGATGCGGTTTCATCGCCGCTTGGAGAGAGTTTTAACCGACCGATTAAACGGTGCAAGCGGGAAGTGCAGTCGCCCGTGCAATCCTGCGCCACGCAGACTTTGGGCAAAGAAAAAGGCGGCCGAGCCGCCTTCTTCCCAGCATCCTCCCGGAAGCCAACCGGCCCGGGATTCTGCGCCCGGTGCCGGACGTAATCCCTTATTCGTCTTCGCCGCCGCCCATCAGGACCGGGGTCCGGGTGGCGAGCATGGTGCCGCTACCGTTGAGATAGGGAACCGGGTTCACCGCTTCGCCGGCGATACGCACTTCATAGTGGAGGTGCGGACCAGTCGAGCGGCCGGTCGAACCGACGTAACCGATGATGTCGCCCTTCTTGACCTGCTGCCCGGCTTCGACGTTGAGGCGCGACATGTGGCCATAGCGGGTCTGCAGTTCGCCGCCGTGTTCGATCGCGACATAGAGGCCATAGCCCGAGAACCAGTCCGCGCGGCTGATCACGCCATCAGCGGTGGCATAGATCGGCGAACCGGTCGGCATGGCAAGATCGACGCCCTTGTGGGCGCGGCGACCGCCGAGGATCGGGTGGGTGCGCATGCCAAAGCTGGAAGTGAAGGCCGGGCTGTCGACCGGCATGCGCGAGGGAACCGAAACGCTGCGCGGAGCAAAGATCGGGGCGGCTGCGCCCGAGGTTGCTGCAACGGCGCGAGCGGGGGCAATCGCGAGCTGGCTGGAATTGTCCATCGACTTCCAGCCATTGAACAGGCGGCGGAATTCTTCGTCACCAGCCTGCGGAGCCTTGGCTGCCTGCTGGGCCCGGAGCGGTGCCGTCACGTCCGCGTTGGCGGCGCTGTTGGCGTAGGCCGGGTTGGCCAGGGCAACTGCAGCCATCGCGACGAGCGTGCCGGCGATGGTGCGGACCTTGGCAAGGAGAGAAACTACGACCACTCAAACTACCTTATTCATTCGCCCCGTATTTCGGGGTTAGCGAACCCTGTTGGCCGAAACGGGAACCATTCCGGCAACTGATGTGTTGAGAGGTCGGTAAGCCCCCCGCCGTCTCGAGAGGGGGCCTAGCCGTGCTTGGAGCGCCTAGACAACCCCGGCGTAGAAAGAGCGCGGTAAACCGGCTTGAAGGCGCGCTGAGTCGTTGAACGGAGGCTTCAACGTGCCTTTGAAATGCAGCGTGACCAAGCTTTTCCATAGGTTTTCCGAGGATTCACCGCGCGACGCCGCAACTGC
>CAZNBX010000336.1:307-1876 GCA_964571305.1 uncultured Novosphingobium sp. | reverse complement strand
GGGCGGCGGAGACCCAGCTACGCAACCGTGCAATGCTGCCGGCAGTCCAAGAGGCGACCGGTTGCTGGGCATTGGTTCCCGTCGCCAGGATTGCGGTCAACGCAAACAGGACACGTTTCGACCCCATAACCGCTCCTCTCCCTTGCAACCAAGGTGCCCAGCACTCAGATCGGGACAAACGCAATTCGGGACATCGCATACCCATGAAATTCAACCGGCGCCACTTTCTCGGCGCCATGGCTGCCGGAAGTGCCGGCCTGGTATCGACGAAAAGCTTCGCCGCGACGCTTTGTGGCGAGATGCCAGCCCTGCTGCCGGAAGCCTTGGCCGCCCTTGACGCACATGGACCGCGCATTGCGCACCGCGACCGCATTGGTCTGGTGAACTTTGCCGCTCATTCCCGCCTGCCCCGGTTCCAGTTGGTGGACCTTGAAGGTGGCCGGGTGATCAAGTCGATGCTGGTCGCCCACGGCAGCGGGTCCGATCCCGATGCCAGCGGCTGGACCGAACGATTCTCCAACCGCATGGGCTCCAACGCCTCATGCAAGGGCGCTTTCGTCACCGGCACGACCTACGTCGGCAAGCACGGCCGTTCGCGCAAGGTGATCGGGCTTGAGCCGCAGAACGAGGCGGCGGAGCGCCGCGCCATTGTGATCCACGGCGCGGACTATGTTTCGGAGTCGCTTGCAATGGGCCAGGGCCGCATTGGCCGCAGCCAGGGCTGCTTCGCCGTATCGCGGGCCGAGATAGGGGACCTGCTCGCCCAATTGGGCGAAGGTCGACTGCTCTACGCGTGGAAGGATGACGGGCTGCTCGGCTAAACCTGCTTCGACCAGCCTCAGCCGCCGCGCAGCAGTTGAACGCCCCAGTCGCGCTCGAACAAGTAGAGTAGTAACCGCGCTGCCTCGCCGCGCTCGCCCGTAAGGCCGCCATCGCGTTCCATCAGCAGCCGCGCATCATCGTGGGCCATGGGCAGCAGTTTCTGGATCTGCTCGAGGCTGGCAACGCGGAACGGCGTGTCGCCGGACTGCCGCGTACCCAGCAATTCGCCACCGCCGCGGAGGCGCAGGTCTTCTTCGGCGAGGCGAAAGCCGTCCTGCGTCTCACGCATCAAGGCAAGTCGCTCGCGCCCGGTCTCTGATAGCGCCTCGCCGCGCAACAACAGGCAGGTGCTTTTGCCGCTGCCCCGTCCCACACGTCCGCGCAGTTGGTGCAACTGGGCAAGGCCAAAACGCTCGGCCTGTTCGATTACCATCAGCGTCGCATTGGGCACGTCAACGCCAACCTCGATCACGGTCGTTGCCACCAGCAGTTTGGCCGCCCCGCTGGCAAAGCGCTCCATCGCCGCATCCTTCTGCTCGGGCTTAAGCTGGCCGTGGACCAGCACAACCGTATCGCCGAACCGTTCCTTCAATTCGGCATAGCGCGCCTCAGCCGCGGCAAGATCCTCGTTTTCCTGCTCGCGCACCATCGGGCACACCCAATAGGCCTGCTGCCCGGATTGCAGATGGCGTCCGATTGCCTCGACCACGTCGAACAGTCGCTCGACCGCGACTACGCGGGTGTCGA
>CAZNBX010000336.1:0-297 GCA_964571305.1 uncultured Novosphingobium sp. | reverse complement strand
GGGGGCACCTCGCCGAGCCGGCTGACACCCGTCTCGCCATATCGCGCCAGGGTCAGGGGGCGCGGGATCGGGGTCGCCGTCATGGCCAGGCAATGCGGCGTGCGCTTGCCCTTTTGCGTCAGCATCAGGCGCTGACCGACGCCGAAGCGGTGCTGCTCGTCGATCACCACCAGCGCCAGGTTCTTGTAGGCGACCGTGTCCTGAAAGATCGCGTGGGTGCCGACGACCATATGAATCGAGCCGTCGAGCAGGCCCATCAGGATCGATTCGCGCGCCCTGCCCTTGTCGCGCCCGGTC
>CAZNBX010000335.1:0-1904 GCA_964571305.1 uncultured Novosphingobium sp. | reverse complement strand
GACCAGTTCCTGCGCGGCAAGACCAACCTGCGCACCGACGAATATGGCGGCAGCGCCCAGAACCGCACCCGCCTGCTGCGCGAAGTGCTCGAAGCGCTGATCGGCGTGTGGGGCGCGGATCGCGTATCGGTCCGCCTCTCGCCCAACGGCGATAGCCAGGGCTGCGACGATCGCGATCCGGCCACCCTGTTCGGTGCCGCTGCGCAGGTCTGCCAGGACCTCAAGCTGGGCTTCGTCGAACTGCGCCAGCCCGGCCCGGACGGCACCTTTGGCGCGACCGACGTGCCCAAGCAGGATGCCCTGATCCGGTCGATCTACACCGGTCCACTGGTGCTCAATTCGGATTACACCGCCGCCCAGGCTGAAGCCGACGTGGCCTCGGGCCGCTGCGACGCGATCAGCTTTGGCCGCCCCTATATCTCGAACCCAGACCTGGCGACGCGCATCCAACTGGGTGCGGAATGGGCGCCCAACACCAATGTGCCGCAAAGCTGGTACCTGCCCGGACCGGCCGGATATATCGACTATCCGGCGCTGGAATCGGCCGCGGCCTGAGGAGCGGAAAGGCAAGACATGGCACTGCGTTCGTGGCTGTTCGTCCCAGGCGACAGCGAGAAGAAGCTTTCCAAGGCGGCTGACACCGGGGCCGACGCGATCATCCTCGACCTTGAGGATTCGGTCACCCCGGCCAATAAAGCGCGCGCTAGGGAGCTTACCCTTGGCTGGCTCGAGTCGAGCCGGACCGCCACGAACGATGCCGCGCGGCAGGGCCGCTGGGTGCGGATCAACGCGCTCGACAGCGGAATCTGGCACGATGACCTCAGCGCCGTCATGCCCGGGGCGCCGGACGGGATCATGCTGCCGAAAAGCGCGGGGCCGGAATCGGTCGAGCAACTGTCCCAAGCATTGTCCGAACTGGAACGACGGCACGGGATTGCCGAGGGATCGACGAAAGTCCTGCCGCTGGTCAGCGAGACCGCAGCGGCGGCGATCACCATTCCGGCCTATGCGCAGTTCTCGCAACCCCGCCTGGCCGGACTGACCTGGGGCGCAGAAGACCTCTCCGCCGCGATTGGCGCCACGCGCAAGCGCGATGCCAGCGGCCAGTGGACCGACGCCTTCCGCTTTGCCCGGGTCCAGACCCTGCTCACCGCCCATGCCTGCGAGGTCTTTGCGCTCGACACCCTGCACGCCGATTTCTCAGACACGGCGGGGCTGCAAGCGGCAGCAGAAGCCGCGCGGGCCGATGGGTTCTCCGGCATGCTGGCGATCCACCCGGCGCAAGTCGCGGTGATCAATGCGGCCTTCACGCCAAGCAATGCCGAACTGGCCGAAGCGCGGGCGATTGTAGATGCCTTCACGGCCAATCCCGATGCCGGTGCACTGCAGATCGAAGGGCGGATGATCGACCGCCCGCACCTCAAGCTGGCGCAACGCCTGCTCGGGATTGCAGGCTAAGCCTTAAGCGGAAGGCGAAGCGGACGGGGCGGGCTTGGCCGGCTCTTCCGCTGCGGGCGCGTCGGTTGCGGCAGCGTCGGCCTCTTCCGCCTTGTCTTCCTTCTTGGCGCTGGACTGCGGCGCGAGCGGCGCCTGCGACTGGACCTGGTCGACCGGGACCATCGCATCGCTGACCGAAGCGGGCAGGATCTGTCCTTCAGCCTTGCCGCCCTGTTCCTTGCCGCCCTTCTGCCCGCAGGCCGCGAGGGCCAGGGTGAGCAGCACTGCCGAGATCAGCTTGTTCATTTTCCACTCTCCGGCGGGCAGGGTCGTTCCAGCGCGGCGAGGAAATCCCCGGCGCGCTTCAGCAATGCCGCATCCCATGCCTCGAAATCAACCGCAAGGCCCAGCCGCTCGAGGCTGGTGACCCCGAATTCCTCGATCCCGCAGGGCACGATCCCGCCGAA
>CAZNBX010000334.1:0-1909 GCA_964571305.1 uncultured Novosphingobium sp. | reverse complement strand
CCGCCGCATCGCGCTGGGCCTTCGCAAGCTGCGCGGCAAGCAGCGCGAGAACCCGTGGAAGAAGCACGACAACATTCCGCTGTAAGGAACTGACGATGAAACTTGGCCGACTGAACCATATCGGGGTCGCCACCCCCTCCATCGCGGACTCGATCGTGTTCTACCGTGACGTGATGGGCGCGACCAAGATCCATGATCCATTCGATCTGCCCGATCAAGGCGTGAAGGTGTGCTTCGTCGACACTCCGGGTACAGACGGGGCGCTAAACGGTACCCAGATCGAACTGATCGAGCTGTTGCCCGGCAACGTCAGCATTGCCAGCTTTCTTGAGAAGAACCCGGCCGGTGGCCAGCATCATGTGTGCTACGAAGTGCCGGACATTCACGCTGCCAAGGCCTGGTTCGAAAGCCAGGGCAAGCGCGTGCTGGGCGAACCGCGGATCGGCGCGCACGGCACGCTGATCTTCTTCGTCCACCCCCGCGACATGCAGGGGGTGCTGACCGAAATCATGGAAACGCCGAAAGAAGCGCACTGATCGGGCACCGTTCGCTAGAGCGGTGTCAAAAACAGAAAATCGAGAGAGGGAAAGACGATGGCTGAATACGAAACGATCCTGACCGAGCGCGTGGGCAATGTGCTCAAGATCACGCTTAATCGCCCGGAACGCCTCAACGCGGCGTCGATCCCGCTCGCGGAAGAGCTGGGCGCGGTGTTCTATGATCTGGGCGACGCCCGTGCGGTCCTGATCACCGGTGCGGGGAAGGGGTTTTGTTCGGGCGCCGATCTTGCCGCGCGCGGCGAGCAGAGCGCGATTCAGCAGAAGGGCGGCAGCCACCGTGCGCTGCAGAACTATTACAACCCGCTGATCACGCAGATCCTGCGCTGCCCGGTTCCGGTCGTCACCGCCGTGAACGGCGCGGCGGCCGGCGTCGGCTGCTCAATCGCGCTGGCGGGCGATTTCGTGCTCGCGGGCAAGAGCGCCTATTTCCTCCAGGCCTTCGTCAACATCGGCCTGGTCCCGGATGGCGGCAGCACCTGGCTGCTGGCTCGCGCCATTGGCCGCGCCCGTGCGACCCGCATGATGATGCTGGGCGAAAAGATCGGTGCCGAACAGGCTGAGGACTGGGGCCTGATCTACAAGGCTGTCGCCGACGAGGCGCTGATGGACGAAGCCATGGCTCTTGCTACCCGCCTGTCGGAAGGCCCGACCGTGTCCTATTCGACAATGAAGGCGAACATCCAGACGGCTCTCGACGGCACGCTTTCGCAGGTCCTGCTTGCGGAAGCTGAAGGACAGCGCGTTGCCGGGGCCAGCGCAGACGCGATGGAAGGCGGAATGGCGTTCCTTCAGAAGCGCAAGGCCGAGTTCAAGGGCAAGTAAAACGCGGAGTTTTGCTCGGCCGGGCCATGGGTTCACTTGGCCCGGCCGGACGAAACACCGCCACACCTCAACCTAAGTGAGTGGAAGTAATGGCGAAGATCGAAGACTGGCAGGCTGCGGCGGCGAAAGAGGTCAAGGGCAAGGACCTGACCTGGAACACCCCCGAGGGCATCGCGGTGAAGCCGCTCTACACGGCGGACGACGTGAAGGCCGATCCAGGCCTGCCGGGCTTTGCGCCATTTACCCGCGGCGTGCGCGCTTCGATGTATGCGGGCCGACCGTGGACGATCCGCCAGTACGCCGGTTTCTCGACCGCAGAGGAATCAAACGCGTTCTATCGCCGCAATCTCGCGGCGGGCCAGAAGGGCCTTTCGGTCGCATTCGACCTTGCCACCCACCGCGGCTATGACAGCGATCACCCGCGTGTCGTCGGCGACGTCGGCAAGGCGGGCGTTGCGATCGACAGTGTCGAGGACATGAAGATTCTGTTCGACGGTATCCCGCTCGACAAGATGTCCGTGTCGATG
>CAZNBX010000333.1:0-1912 GCA_964571305.1 uncultured Novosphingobium sp. | reverse complement strand
CACCGATTGCATCGCGGTATTGCCTGCCGCCGTCACCAGCATCACCATGAACAGCAGCAGGACCCGCCCGCGCGGCAGGCTGGACGTCGTGCCGCTTGCAGCCACTTCTGGCACGGCTTGAGCTGGTGGATCCGAACGGTTCATCGCTAATCAGCTAGTCCGGTCGCTCTTGCCTTGCAATGGCTGGGCAAATTTGTGAATGCCAGCCAAGTCATACCGGCCACATAACGGATTGCCTGACCTCATGAATCCCTCTGAGCTTGCTCAAGAACCGCTGCCCTATCGCCTGAAGCACCGGTTCATGAGGTTGATGGGCCCGTGGGGCGTGTTTCTTCAAGGCTTTATCGAACATCCGGTGATGGTCGGCTCGATCATTCCCTCGTCGCGGTTCACGATCCAGAAGATGCTGGCCCCGGTCAACTGGGCCGAATGCAAGCTGTTCGTCGAATACGGGCCGGGGGTGGGCACCTTCTGCCGCCCGGTGCTGGAACGCCTGCCGCGCGACGGCACCCTGACCGTGATCGACACCAACCCGCTCTACATCGACTACCTCAAGGCGACGATCGCCGATTCGCGTTTCAAGCCGGTCCTCGGCTCGGCTGCCGATGTCGAGGAGATCGTCCGCGCCCATGGTTTCGACCATGCCGACTATGTCCTGTCGGGCCTGCCGTTCTCGACCCTGCCGGACGGCGTGGGTCCGGCGATTGCCGCGGCGACGCACCGGGTACTGCGTCCTGGCGGCGCGTTTCTGGTCTATCAGTTCAGCGCCAAGGCGCGCGACTTCATGGCACGCCACTTTGGACGGATCGACCAGGGGTTCGAACTGCTCAACGTCCTGCCGTGCAAGCTGTTCTGGGGCTGGAAGGACTGATCCTTACCCGCACCCGCGCAGGTTAGCGGAGCGCAGAAAGCTGGCGGTAGCTGGCGGCCATGGCTGATGCCAGGTAAACTGCCATGGCGGCCTGGACCATGCTTGCCATCAAGGCTCCGGTTAGAGTTCCCGCCTGCGGACCGGCGACCAGCTGGACCAGCATCGCCAACCCGATTTGCAGCAGCTCGCCAGCGATGAGGAAGGCCAGGACCAGCAGGAACAGGAACAGCAGCAGCCGCCCCGCATTGCCCTTGGTCAGGACAAAGGAGCGCTGGACCGCTGCCAGCGGGTTGCGCGTGCTTTCTGCCGCGATGATCGGCGTGGTCAGGCTGGTCCGGGTCCAGAACCAACCGGCGATGCCGATCCCGATCAGCAGTCCGACCGTGCCCATCGCCTTCGAGCCGCCCAGCGAGAGCAGGGTGATGGGGGCGAGGACCAGCCCGGTCATGACAAACCCGACGATCATCTGCGCCAGAATGGTGATCGGGGTCGCGGCCAGGCCCTTGCGGATCGCCTCGCCCACGGTCGGGCGGCTGGCGTGGCCGAACAGGGTCAGAATGGCCATGGTCCCGATGGTCGAAAGCAGGCCGAGCGCTACCAGTGCCAGCCAGTTCTCACGGAAGTATAGTGCGGCCAGCTCCATCGCGGCATCCAGATCGGCACCCGGTTGCGGCTCAGGCTGCGGCAACAGCACGGCGAGAGCGAACGAGGGCAGGGCGATGAACACCCCGGCCAGTGCAATCAGGGCATCGCGGTTGGCCTTTACCGCTCCGGATGCGTCCTGCCAGGCGCGGTTGCTGTCGAAACGGTGCGAAGCGGGGAGCGGTTGGTTCATGCCCCCTTGATAACCACAGCATTTGCCGCCACGCAACCAACAGCGATGACAGATATTTTGCCCGCCTCGATCGAACTGCGCCGTGATCTGGAACAAGTGCCCTATCGCGCCGCGCTGGATTTCATGACCGCGCGCAATGCCGCGATTGCCGAAGGGACCGGGCGTGAACTGATCTGGCTGCTGGAACACCCGCCGGTCTATACGGC
>CAZNBX010000332.1:0-1921 GCA_964571305.1 uncultured Novosphingobium sp. | reverse complement strand
GCCGGCGAAGGAGGAGGTGTTGATGAGCGAGCCGGGCTGGTTGTCCTTGAGCAGCGGCAGCGCCTTCTGGCAGCCGAGGAAGACCGAATCGACGTTGATGGCAAAGCCGCGGTGCCAGTCTTCCAGCGTGCAGGTCTCGATATTGCCGCGCACGCCGACCCCGGCGTTGTTGACCAGCACGGACAGCCCGCCCAGCTTGGCGGCGGCGTACTCGACCGCGGCGACCCACTGGTCTTCCTGGGTGACGTCCAGCTTGACCGAAAAGGCCGTGCCTGCGCCCAGTTCGGCGTTGATCTTGTCGGCCTGCTCAGCCGCGCCTTCGGCGTTGATGTCGGCCAGCAGGACCTTCGCCCCCTCGCGCGCGAGCATCGCCGCCTGGGCCGCGCCCAGACCTTGCGCCGCGCCGGTGACCAGTGCCTTCTTGCCTTGTACCCGTCCTGCCATGTTCATTGTCCTCCCAATATCCCTGGACCGAGCAGCATCAGCAGCCGCACGTCAATCCCCAAACCGCGCGCGCGGGCGCTTTCGATGAAACTGGCGAGCTGGCTGAGCGGCACGCGGTGCACGGTGATGTCCTCGCCCTCGGTCCCGCCGCCGGGCCCGACCTGCTCCAACCCATGGGCGCGGAGCATGGTGAAACTTTCGCTGACCATGCCGGGGGAGGAGTAGAATTCGCCCAGCACCTCCATCCGCGCCGCACGGTAGCCGGTTTCCTCCTCCAGCTCGCGCCTGGCCGCGGCGGTCGCATCCTCGCCCGGCGCGCTGTCATCGTCACCGACCAGGCCGGCGGGCAGTTCGAGGCAGGGCTTGCCAAGGGGGACGCGGTACTGCTCGACCAGCAGGACGTGGTCCTCTTCGTCGATGGCCAGGATCACGGCAGCGCGAATGCCGCGGCTGCGCGCGACATATTCCCACTTGCCCCGAACCTTGGCGGTGATGAACTTCCCCGCCCAGACGACCTGTTCTGCTTCTTCGCTCATGCCGCAGTGCTACACGTTGAAAGTCGGCGGGGTCTAGAGTTCGATCAGCCGGTCGGGCAATTCGTTGCGGTCATCCTCGGCGCGCGGGAAGTGCTGGGCCAGGACATCGCCGACCCGCTCGACCGCGGCAACCATGCCCGCACCGGGTCGGCCCGCGCGGATTTCGGCGATCATGGCGCCCATCGCGTCGCCCCAGACTTCGGGTGCGACCTTGCTGGCAATCGCCTCGTCCGCGACAATCTCGGCGCGGTGCTCGGCCAAGCTGAGGTAAATCAGGATGCCGGTGCGGCCGTGGGTGCGGCGCTCGGCCCCGACCTTGAAATAGCGCACCGCGCGATCACGCACCCGCGCGCCCTTGAGTGCCGAAGGGACCAACGCCAGCCGCAGCGGCCGCCACAGTTGCAGCAGCCACATGGCGAAGAACTTTGCGGTCGCGGCGGTCAGGGCAAGGGACAGAATGTGGTGCGGGGTCCACTCGCTCGCCCAGCGGCCCAGTACGCGGTCCACCAGTGGCAGATAGGAGTCCGGAAACAGCGCCAGGACTGCCAGCGCAAGAAAGGCGACCAGCGCTGACCACAGCACGGCGACATCGTGGAAGGTATTGGACTCGGCTGCGATAATCGTGACGATTTCGCCCGCGCTCTTGGCTTCAGCCGCAGCAACCGCGGCGCTTACAGCCTCGCGATCGGCCTCGGTGATTTCGACTGGTTGATGACTCATCTGCCCCTCCTACCAGCTGCCCGAAGCGCCGCCGCCGCCGAAGGAGCCGCCCCCGCCGCCCCAACTACCGCCGCCGCCCCCGGCCAACCTGTCACTAGATGATGGGTTGCACCAGGGCGACGCGCAGAACTGGCCGCTAGGCTACGCCGCCGATGGTGCGCTAGCCACGTTCGCCCCGCTACGCCATGCACACGCGGGCATTGTGGGCGCAACCGGCACGG
>CAZNBX010000331.1:0-1946 GCA_964571305.1 uncultured Novosphingobium sp. | reverse complement strand
ACCTGGGTCTGGAACTCGAACAGGACCTGCAGGGTGCCTTGGGCGATTTCCGGCTGGTAGGGCGTATAGGCGGTCAGGAATTCGCCGCGCTGGATCAGGTGATCGACGCTGGCCGGAACGTGGTGGCGATAGGCCCCTGCCCCGAGGAAGAACGGCGCCGAACCGGCACTGATGTTCTTCGCCGCCAAGGCGCTCATATGCCGTTCCACCGCCATTTCGCTGGCGTGGTTGGGCAGGCCGGGAATGGTGCCGGGCAGACGGGCTTCGGCCGGGACGTCGACGAACAGGTCGTCGACAGTCGCGGCACCGATCACGCCAAGCATTGCGGCGCGGTCTGCGGGGGTCAGTGGGAGGTATCGCACCTGCGTCTCCAATTCAGACTGGTCATGCGAAGCCTGCCCGACAACGGAGCGGGCTTCCCTATTTCATTCAGAGGCTTGCGACGTATGCGTCGTAAGCGGCCCTATCCATCAGCCCGTCCAGTTCCGACGGGTCGGACAGGGTGACGCGGAACAGCCAGCCGCCGTTTTCCGGGTCGGTGTTGACCAGCTCCGGCTCGCCTTCCAGCGTGCCGTTGCTTTCGGTCACCGTGCCGCTGACCGGCGCGTAGACGTCGCTGGCAGCCTTGACGCTGTCGACCACGCAGGGTGCATCACCCTTCTTCACGGTCGCGCCTGCCTCGGGCAGTTCGACGAAGGTGATGTCGCCAAGCTGACCCTGCGCGTAATCGGTAATGCCGACCGTTCCGGCATCGCCGTCAACTTCGATCCATTCGTGATCCTGGGTAAAATAGCGGGGCATGGGATACTCCTCAGCGATGATAGCGATGGGGAACAAAGGGCATTGCAGTGACAGTGGCAGGCAGGCGCTTGCCGCGCACGTCAATCTCCAGCGTGGTATCAGTCTCGGCATGGGCGCGGTCGACATAGGCCATGGCAATCGGACGCTGCAGCGTGGGCGAGAACCCGCCCGAGGTCAGCACGCCGACCTTCTGGCCGCCGGCATAAACTTCCGCGCCTTCGCGGGCAGCCTGTCGCCCGTCGAGGCTGAGGCCGACACGCACCTGCGCGGTTCCATCGGCCAGATCCTTGAGCACGCGGTCCGCGCCGGTGAACCCGCCTTCGCTGCGGCGGCGCTTGTTCACGGCAAAGAGCAGGTCAGCATCGACCGGGCTGTGATCGGGGCTTAGGTCGTGGCCATAAAGAGGCAGACCCGCTTCAAGCCGCAACGAGTCACGAGCGCCAAGGCCAATCGGCTTCACTTCTTCCTGCGCGCAGAGCAGGCCCGCAACGCGCTCGGCCGCTTCGGCAGGGATCGAGATTTCGAAACCGTCTTCGCCGGTATAGCCCGAACGGCTGATCCAGGCGTCAACGCCATCCAGCTTGAACTGCCCCCCCTTCATGAAGGTCAGCGCCGAAACGCCCGGAGCCAGGCGTTCCAGTGCCTGCGCTGCCTTCGGACCTTGAAGAGCGAGCAGCGCGCTCTCGTCCATGTGCGACAGGGTCACTTCATCGGGAAGGTTTTCGCGCAGATGAGCGATGTCGTCCCACTTGGTCGCGCCGTTGACCACCAGGTAGAACCCATCGTCCCAGCGCGTGACCATCAGGTCATCGAGGATGCCGCCCTCTTCATCCAGCAGCATCGAATAGCGGGGCGCGCCTTGCTTCAACGTCGAAAGGTCGATCGGTAGCACGGCTTCCAGCGCGGCTTCGACGCCTTCGCCCGAAAGGTGCAGCTGGCCCATGTGGCTGACGTCGAACAGCCCGGCGCTTTCACGCGTCCACAGGTGTTCGGCAATGATCCCTTCATACTGGACCGGCATCCAGTAGCCCGCGAATTCGACCATGCGTCCGCCGCGTTCGCGGTGCCAGGCGTCGAGCGGCAGGGTCAGCACCTCGGGTTCGAGCGGTTCAGCTTCGTCGGGGTTGTAAGTGTCGCTCGCTAAT
>CAZNBX010000330.1:0-1953 GCA_964571305.1 uncultured Novosphingobium sp. | reverse complement strand
CCGACACGCGGATTTTCAATCCGCTGCTCTACCAACTGAGCTATCCGGGCATCGCTTAAGCTGAGATCCGAAGGACCTGCCAGCGACTGGAAGCGCGCCTATGGCGAAGCAAAGCGCGCTTGGCAAGAGGCTTTCAGGCCTTTCCTTCTTCTTCGTCCAATGCAGGCGGTCCGGGGATGGCATATCCGTCGTCGAGCCAGCGGGTAAGGTCACGGTCCTTGCACCGGGCGGAGCAGAACGGGCTGTGCTGTTCGCTGCGTGGTTTGCCGCAGATCGGACATTTTCTGGCAAGGGTCATGGCGCCACCGCCTGCGCGAAAGCGGCATGGGGCGCAAGAGCAGGATCATCGTTCCAGCGGATAATCCGGCCCGTGCGCCGGGCGAGCTCTTCCTGCCACGAGGCTGTCACGGCGGCATGAACCGCTGGATGGGCCGTCAGCAGCAAGGTGCCGGGCTCCTCGACCAGTTCAGCCCGACGCAACAGCAGGCGCGCGGCGGAAGCGAGCGGGTCGAGCATGGCGCGATGGAGCAGGGACGGGCGCTCCAGTTTTGCCACCAGATGAACCAGCCCAAAGCCATTCATCGCGGTGCGCTCATGCGGCCAGTCGGCAAGTGCCGAGCCGAGCGCCTCGTCTACTGCCTTGCGGTCGGCCTTGTCCTGCAGAGTCGGAAAGTCGATACCGATTGAGCCGGCCAGGTCGAGGCGGCGGATTGCCCCGGTTAGTGCTGGAATGGCCGCCAGGGCCAGAGCGCGCGGCGGCAGGTCGCCGTCGATGTCGATGACTGTCAGGGCAGGGGTGGGCGAAATGATCAGTGCGCCGCCCGGAAAGCTGATTTCGTTCTCGATGGCCTCGCTCATCACATCTTCCCACAGGCCGGCGGGGAACTGCGGGACAAGCTTGCCGCTAAGCGACTGGACAAGATTGGGAGCAGGGCACTTCCCTTCGTCGGTCGGGCGGGCCTGAGCGCGCTTGAAGCGGCCTCGTTCGGCCAAGGTGGAGCGCGTTACCCTCAGGCGGATCGCTGCACCTTCGCTGGCTTCCTTGGGCAAGCCATCGACCAGCGCTTCCTCTCCGTTCGGAAACCGTGCCGTGCCGCGTCTGGACCCGGCGCTCCGGGCGATCAGGACGGCGTCTTCGATTAGCCCAGCCTCCAGGCCGCCTGGCCAGCGAAGGCGCGCTGCAACGACTTCTCCGCGATCAAGCAGGATCGCGCGTTCCTCGCCGATCCCGTTCTCGACCAGCCACTCAGCCAAGATGGAAACCTGCCGCTTTCAGCAAGGCACGGGTTTCGAACAGGGGCAGGCCCATGACGCCGGAGTGGCTGCCGCCGATCCAGGCGATCAAGCCTTCGGCGCTGCCCTGGATCGCATATCCGCCCGCTTTGCCATGCCATTCGCCGCCCGCGATATAGCTGTCGATTTCGGCGGCTGAGAGCGGCTTGAACCGAACGATTGTTTCCGACAGCCGCTCGCGCAGGGTGCCGTCGGGATATTTCAGCGCGACGGCGGAAAGCACGCGGTGGCGGCGGCCAGACATCAGTTCCAGGCAGCGCCGCGCGGTCGCTTCATCTTCGGCCTTGGGCAGGATGCGGCGGCCAAGCGCGACCACCGTGTCGCCAGCAAGGACGTAGGCGCCGTCTCCGGCGATGGCGTGGGCCTTCTCACGCGCCATGCGGATCGCATAGGGGCGCGGCAACTCCTGCGGGTGTGGGGTTTCGTCGATTTCGGCAGCGGCGATGCGCGCAGGCTCAATCCCCAGCCGGGCGATCAAGTCGCGCCGGCGCGGGGAAGAACTGCCGAGGATCAGGGAAAGGACGGTCAAGTCAGCCGAACTGGCCAGGGCCGCCGCGGCCAGGCATGAAGCGGTAGGTGATGCGGCCCTTGGTCAGGTCGTAGGGGGTCAGCTCGACCAGCACTTCGTCGCCAACCAGGACGCGAATGCGGTTCTTGCGC
>CAZNBX010000329.1:0-1981 GCA_964571305.1 uncultured Novosphingobium sp. | reverse complement strand
GCTGGGTGAAGGCGCGGGCCTTTTCCTCGTTGCCCGCATAGTTGGCGATGACAATATGACCCTGCTTTTGCAGCCGAAGGCAGATCGCCTCGCCAATGCCCCTGGTTCCGCCGGTAACGATTGCCACGCGCGCCATCTGACCATCTCCCATGCGGATGATTCCGCTAGGGCAAGCTTATGTCGCGCCTGTGACTGCGGCAAGCGCAGTGCATAGCTATTTGGTAAGGGAATTCAGAAGCGGAACTGGGTCCCGACGTAGACCGCCTGGTTATCCTGCTTGCCATCGGTCAGTGGCCGCAGGCGATCGCGATCCGAGGTCACGCGGACCCCTGCGGTAACGTCGAGATTGCGCGAGACCCGGTAGGACCCGCCAACGCCAACGGTCTGGTCGCTCTGTTCAAAGGTCCGCGGGCTGCGGCCCGTCTTCTCGCGTTCGTCGAATTCGACCCGCGGCGCAAACCGCGAGGGCTTGTCCGGAGCGGGCTGGCGCGGCTGGTATGCGGCCAGATCGGGCATATCCACCGACCGGAACGAAGGTGCCGAAACCGGCGGACCGCTATGGGCAAAGCTGTGATAACCGCGCGCCGCGCCAAGGCTGTAGGCGGTTGGCGCGATCCCCAGGCTGCCGATCTTGCCAGAGGCGGCATCGACCGCAGCACTGGTGCGCATGAACGAGCGCCCATCGACCCTGACGGCGACCGTCACCGCTCCGTCAGGTCGGGCGGGCGTCGCCGCCGGGGTAAAGCGGAAGGTCCGGTCCTTCGACAGCGCGCGGACCGTAATCGAGCGCGCGAGCCGCGGGTCGACCGCGGCAGGCTGGAACCCGCCATCGACACTCGGCGAACCGGATTGGAGCAAGTCGAAGCGACTGGAGAAGGCCAGCACGGCGGAAGGCAGGGCCAGCATGCTCACGGCAGCGAACAATAGCCCGGCGCCGGCAGCATTGCTGCCCTTGCGTTTGCCGGGCCTGGTCGCGGCGGTCATGGTCGGGCCTGTTCCCATAAAGCGATTGTCGCGCAAATCGCGCACGAGTCCAAGGGGGAAATGCCTAATCCCGCCTGAATTCCAGCTTAATCGGTTCGCTTGGCCGCCCATTCAGCCCGGGTTCACGCCTTGGACCGGTTATAGCGCCGCACAGCAGGCTTGCCGCGTCGCCTGCCTCGGCTATAGAGGCAGCGCACCAGCAAGCCGCGCTGGCCCAATGCAAAACAGGACCGGATGAACCGAATGACCGCCATCACTTCTTCCAAAGCGAGCATCCTTGGCACTGCCGCCCGCGCCGGGCTTCTGGCCGTTGCCGCCCTGTCGCTTGCCGCTTGCGGAGGAAAGGACCGGCCCAAGGCCGACATGGCCGCGAGCAAGGTCACGACGATCGGCGTCAACTCCTACCTGTGGCGTGCCAGCCTTGTAGCACTGGCCTTCATGCCGCTGCTCCAGACCGACAGCAACGGCGGCGTGATCGTGACGGACTGGTACGCCAATCCGAACAATCCGAACGAACGGATGAAGGTTTCGGTCGCGATCCTCGACCAGGACCTGCGCGCCGATGCGCTGCGCGTTGCCGCCAGCCGTCAGGTCAACCAGGGTGGCAACTGGGTCGGAGCTCCCGTCGCTGCGGCCACCGTGCAAAAGCTGGAAGACGTCATCCTGACCCGCGCCCGCGACCTGCGCCGCCAGGCTTCGGCCGGGAAATAAGCCCGCCTCGCACCGCTTTGCGCCGTATCGCCAGCGATCCCGGCTTGCGCCGGATGGCTGAGGCGCTAGAGCGGCGGACATGACTACCGACCGTTTTGATCCGACCAGCGCCGACCCGCGCTGGCAAGCCGCGTGGGACCAGGCCCAGACCTTCAAGGCCGATGACGCTTCGGCCAAGCCGCGCAGCTATGTGCTGGAGATGTTCCCCTATCCTTCGGGGCGCATCCACATCGGCCACGTGCGCAACTATACGATGGGCGACGTGCTCGCGCGGACCAAGCGGATG
>CAZNBX010000328.1:356-1983 GCA_964571305.1 uncultured Novosphingobium sp. | reverse complement strand
GTGACCGAATCGTTCACGTTGATCGCCGGGAACGGCAGCTTGCCGTCCTTGGCGATCTGATAGAGGCGGTGGACGCCGGTGGTGGTCTCTTCCGACACGCCCTTGATGTGGGCAACCGACATGGTCAGGTAACCCGGCTTGCGCTTCAGGAAGGCCTTCAGCGCGCGACAGAATTCGATTTCCTCGGCATTGCTGGGCTCGAACAGGTCTTCGCCCGCCTCAACCCGCGCGCCCCACAGCGCGAACATGGTGGCATCGCCGCCGTCGTCGAGGATCATGTTGGCGGTGCGGCCCGAACCGTCGTCCCAATCGAAGATGCGCCCGACATAGTCCCAGTAATCGGCCAGGCTCTCGCCCTTCACTGCAAACACGGGAATGCCCCGCGCGGCAATCGCCGCGGCGGCGTGATCCTGGGTGGAGAAGATGTTGCAGGTGGCCCACCGCACTTCCGCGCCGAGCGCGACCAGCGTTTCGATCAGCACCGCGGTCTGGATCGTCATATGCAGCGACCCGGTGATCCGCGCGCCCTTGAGCGGCTGGCTGGCCCCGAATTCCTGACGCAAGGCCATCAGGCCGGGCATTTCGGTTTCGGCGATGGCAATCTCGGCGCGGCCGAAGTCGGCAAGTCCGAGATCGGCAATCACATAGTCGTGCTCATGGGCCACGTGGGGCAACTCCTGTCTTGAAACATCCGGCGCGTGCATCAGCAGCCACAGCGCCGTTCATGCCCCAGCCTTTAACGCCGGAGGGCAAATATAACAATTCCTTTATATCATGCGAAAGCTGCGCACCTGTCCCCCGGTGCGCCTTGCCCCGCCGCAAAGCGGGCCTATATTGCGACGGACTCGCAAGTTTCCCCCTTTCGTTTCCCATCAAGGAGAATGACAATGACGATCGCTGTTGGCGACAAGCTGCCCGATGTAAAGCTGGTCAAGGCAACCGAAGCCGGCCCGGAAGCGGTACAAAGCTCGGACTACTTCAAGGGCAAGCGCGTTGCGCTGTTCTCCGTTCCCGGCGCCTTCACCCCGACCTGCTCGGCCAAGCACCTGCCGGGCTTCGTCGAAAAGGCCGGTAAACTGAAGGCCAAGGGCATCGATGAAATCGCCTGCACCGCCGTCAACGACCCGTTCGTGATGGGCGCCTGGGGCAAGTCGGGCGGCAGCGCCGACGTGACCATGCTGGCTGACGGCAATGGCGACTTCGCCGAAGCCCTGGGCCTGGTCATGGACGGCAGCGCATTCGGCCTGGGCAAGCGCGGCCAGCGTTTCTCGATGGTGGTCAACGACGGCACTGTCGAACAGCTCCACGTCGAAGCACCGGGCGAATTCAAGGTCAGCAGCGCCGAGTACATGCTCGAGCAGCTCTGATTACTTCAACATCGGACAATTACAGAACCCCTCCCCGAAACGGGAGGGGTTTTTGATTCTGCGCAATGCGAATCACTGTAAAAATACTGATACGGCTTCTTGCGACCCGGAGGAGAAGCCGCAAGGCGGACCCTCTAACTGGCCCGGAGTGCCGCAAGGCTCTCCGGGCCCCTTTATCCCGGGATCGCGTAGGTCACGGTCGCCTGGCCAAGAACCTTGTGCTCATCTTCCTGCCACAACCGTACATCGACCGTGGCGAG
>CAZNBX010000328.1:0-346 GCA_964571305.1 uncultured Novosphingobium sp. | reverse complement strand
CACCACAGAGCGTGAGACAAAGCGCATCAGGGCGCCCAGCTTGAGCAGACCCGCGTCGCAACGAACCGCGCGTGCTTCCACTGCCCGCAGAAAACTCATGTTGAGATTGCTGGTAACGGCCATGGCGACCGGACCGATGTGGGCAAGGATCACTGCGTAAGCCGCGCGGTCCGCCAGGGCCATTTGCGTCGGCCCGGAAACGATCCCGCCGGGCCGCAACGACAATGCCGCCTCGGGCAGAGTCAGCCGCACCCGGCCCGGTTCGATCGCGTCGATCCGCGCATGGTGATCCTCATGGACATCCGGAAAAGCCTGGCGGAAGAACGCCTCCAGTTCCGTGACCGTC
>CAZNBX010000327.1:0-1988 GCA_964571305.1 uncultured Novosphingobium sp. | reverse complement strand
GCAGTCGAATGAACCCTGCGCGGGCCCGATTGCAGCTATTCACCGTTCGCCACGACGCAAGCAACCGCTTGCGGAAAGCTCATGGGTGATTTCGCCGGGGCAGGGGTGCCTTACACGCTGGAGAAAAGTGAGCGGCTTGAGCTGGTCGCCGGCAGCAATCGCGTCATTTCCCTCGATGACATCAACCTGGACGATGCCAAGGCGCGCAAGGCCGAAATCGAGGCACGGGCTGGGCAGACCGTATTCAACTTCGCCAAGCATACGCCGAGCTTTGGCCAAGCCGCGATGATCGTGGCGGGAATGCTACTTATGATGGCGCTTTCGGGCGCTACCTATGGGCCGGTCGCCGCGCTGTTGTCCGAAATGTTCCCGCCGAAGGTGCGCTATTCCTCTATGTCGATCCCCTATCACATCGGCACGGGTTACTTCGGCGGTTTTCTGCCGTTCATTGCCAGCTATATCGTTGCGCGTACGGGCGATCCCTATTCGGGCCTGTGGTACACCTGGGTGGTTGTGCTGGTCGCGATGATCGTCGCCTGGTGGGGGCTGCCGAACGGTAAGCCAAAAGACTTTGCCCCCCATGAATCCTGAACCGCCGCTGCGCCTGAAGCTGGACGAAGCGGCGCTGGTGCATAACTGGCGGCGGCTTGACCAACTGTCGGGCAAGGCGAGGGCAGGGGCGGCGGTCAAGGCCAATGCCTATGGCCTTGGTGCGCAGCGGGTCTCGCGAATCCTCAGCGAGGCGGGGTGTCGCGATTTCTTCGTGGCCTATGCCAGCGAAGCGGCGGAGCTTGTTGGGATCGTCGATCCGGGGCAGGTTTCCATCCTGCATGGTCCGCAGGATGGCGAAGAAGCGCAGTGGATCGCCGCGAAGGGCTTCAAGCCAGTGATCAATTCGCTGCATCAGGCAAAGCTCTGGAATGCGGCAGGTTCCGGGCCGTGTGATGTGATGGTTGATACCGGGATCAACCGGCTCGGCCTCAGTGCGCCGCAGCTTTCCGAAGCTGTGGTTGCCCGGCTGAATATCTCGACAGTCTTGTCGCATCTGGCACGGGCCGAAGAAGACAATCCGCTGAACGCTTTGCAGCAGGAGCGGTGGAGCGCTGCCTGCTTGGCACTCGGACGCGGTGAGCGCAGCCTCGCCAATTCCGCCGGGATCATGCTTGGTCCGGACTATCACGGTGATGTGACCCGCCCTGGCCTGGCGCTCTACGGCGGCGTGCCGTGCGAGGCCCTGGCGCCGGAAATTCGTCAGGTAGCTTATCCCGAAGCAGCCGTCATCCAGGTCCGTCAGGTCGCAGCGGGGGAGGGGATAGGCTACAATTCCACCTTCATCGCCCCGCGCGATATGCGGGTGGGCGTAGTGGCGATGGGCTATGCCGACGGATACCTGCGCTGCTGGTCAGGCAAGGGCAAGATGCTCGCCGCAGGCAAGGCCCTCCCGGTTCTGGGCCGTGTGTCGATGGATATGACCGTGATCGATCTGTCGGGCGCGCCCGGGATCGGAGAAGGCGACTGGGTCGCTGCGCAATATTCGCTGCCCGAGGCTGCTTCAGTCAGCGGACTGTCCCAATATGAACTCCTGACCCTGCTTGGCCGCAGATTTTCGCGGTAATGCTGCGCAGCATCGTTTTGTTGCATTGCACAAGCTGCAGGTGCTAACGTCTGCCCAAGGGAAACCTTTTCTGCGGGGTTTTGGGAAATGAGCGACGCCAAAGGCGAAACGGTAGTTATTAAGAAGTACGCCAATCGGCGGCTCTACAACACCAAGTCTTCAAGCTACATCACTCTGGAGCATCTCGCGAAGATGACCCGCGAAGGGGTCGACTTCAAGGTGGTCGATGCGAAGTCCGGTGTTGATATCACGCACCAAATCCTCACCCAGATCATCATGGAAGAGGAAACCGCGCGCGGTGAACAGATGCTGCCGGTCAGCTTCCTGCGCCAGTTGATCAGCATGTACGGCAATTCGATGCAGGAACTGGTCC
>CAZNBX010000326.1:0-1996 GCA_964571305.1 uncultured Novosphingobium sp. | reverse complement strand
CGCGCCGGAGCGGTCACTTCGCGGATGTTGATTTCCGGGTTGAAGTTGGTGGCAAAGGCCTGACCATGATCGCCGCCGTTGCAGTCAAGGATGTCGAGCTGGCGAATGGTCTTGAGCTTGTGCTTCTTGAGCCACATCGCGAAAACGCTGGTCACGCCCGGATCGAAGCCCGACCCGAGTAGCGCCATCAGACCCTTTTCCTTGAAGCGATCCTGATAGGCCCACTGCCAGGAATATTCGAACTTCGCCTCGTCCTTCGGCTCGTAGTTCGCGGTGTCGAGGTAATCGACGCCCGCGGCAAGGCAGGCATCCATGATCGGCAGGTCCTGGTACGGCAGGGCCAGGTTGACCACCAGCTTCGGCCCGATCTGCTCGATCAGGCGGGTCAATGCCGGGACTTCCTCGGCATCGATTTCATAGGTCTGGACGGTTTGGCCAGTGCGTTCCTTGACCGAGGCGGCGATCGCGTCGCACTTTGCCTTGGTCCGGCTGGCGAGGTGAATCTCGCTGAAAATCCCGGCGTTCATTGCCATCTTGTGCACGCAGACCGAGCTTACGCCGCCCGCGCCGATCACCAGAACCTTGCTCACTGCTCGAATCTCCTTGCCGCAGAATTGGGCGCATATAGAATTGTTTCATGACCGCACAACAAATGCGAACCCCGACTCCCCAAGGGGTAGTCCGCGCCGCCGCCAAGATAGCTGAACTTCTGCCGAAAACACCTCTTATCGAGGCGGAGATCAACGGCACGCCGGTATGGCTGAAGGCCGAGTGCCTGCAACCGATCGGCGCATTCAAGATTCGCGGCGCCTGGCACCGCCTGAGCGATCTGGACGAACAGGCGCGCCAGCGCGGCGTGGTCGGGGTTTCCAGCGGCAACCATGCCCAGGGCGTAGCTTGGTCGGCCCAGCGACTGGGGATTCCCGCGACTATCGTCATGCCCGTCGATGCCCCGCAGGTTAAGCTGGACGCGACCCGCGCGATGGGTGCCAATGTCGTGCTCTACGACCGACCCGGAGGCGAAGACCGCGACGAAATTGCCCAGCGGCTGATTGATCAGACCGGCGCGACGCTGGTCCACGCCTATGGCGACCCTTGGGTGATCGAAGGACAGGGCAGCGCCGGTATCGAGATAGCCCAGCAAATGGCTGAACGCGGTCTGGACGCGCCGACCCGTATCGTCACTTGTTGCGGCGGCGGCGGTTTGGCCGCTGGCCTTGCCCTTTCCAGCCCGGATGCGGAAATCCTGCCGGTAGAGCCCGAAGGCTGGGACGATGTCGCTCGCAGCCTCGCCACTGGAGAGATCCAGCGGGTGGCGGCGGACGCGCCGCCGACAGACTGCGATGCCCTTCAGACCCCGGCGACCTGGCCGATCAACTTTGCCATCCTCAAGGAGCGCTGCCCCTATGGCGTGGCGGTCACCCCGACCGAGGTCCGCGCGGCGCAGCGCTGGGCCTTCAGCAGGCTCCACCTCGTGGTCGAACCCGGCGGCGCGGTGGCACTGGCAGCGGCCCTAGCCGGCAAGGTTCCGCTCGACGGGCGGACTGCGATCCTGATCTCGGGCGGCAACACCGACGCCGCGCAATTTGCCAAGGTGCTGCTGGGCAACGATTAGTTGCATTTGACAATCCAATCCCGGCGAACCACCTTCCCCTTGCGCGGATCGACAAGACGTTCCGCACCAATAGGGGGAGAATGCCATGGAAATTCTAAAGCCGCTGGCCGTCCTGGCCGGCTGGACCATGATCATGTGGGTCTGGATGTACGCCACCCGGATTCCGGCGATCAACAAGCTGCCCAAGCCGACTGAACCCGGCGGCGACCAGGGCTGGACCGGCGCCATGCTGGAAGGCCTGATCCCGCGCGAAGTGCAATGGAAAGCCCATAACTACAACCACCTGCACGAAGCGCCGACCGTGTTCTATGCAGTCGCGCTGGCGCTGGCAGTGCTTGGCCAGGGTGACGGGCTCAATGCCAAGATTGCCTGGGCCTATGT
>CAZNBX010000325.1:0-2006 GCA_964571305.1 uncultured Novosphingobium sp. | reverse complement strand
ATCGAGCACGGCGCCCGCGCCGGCCTGATCGCTCCGGACGAAAAGACCTTCGCCTATGTTCAGGGCCGCCCCTATGCCCCCAAGGGCGACGATTGGGACAAGGCCGTGGCCTGGTGGCGCAGCCTTTCCACCGATGCGGGCGCGAAGTACGACAAGGTCGTGGTCATCCAGGGCGCCGAGATCGCCCCGACGGTCACCTGGGGTACCAGCCCGGAGGACACCGTCTCGATCACCGGCACCGTTCCCGCTCCGGAAAGCTTTGCCGATCCGTCAAAGCAGGAAGCCGCGCGCAAAAGCCTCGACTACATGGGCCTGACCCCGGGCCAGCGCCTGCAGAACGTCGAAGTGCAGAACGTCTTCATCGGTTCGTGCACCAACAGCCGCATCGAGGACCTGCGCGCCGCCGCAGCCGTGCTCAAGGGCCGGACCAAGGCGGCGAACGTCAAGTGGGCGATTGCCGTTCCCGGTTCCGGACTGGTCAAGCGCCAGGCCGAAGAGGAAGGCCTCGACCAGATTTTCACCGCTGCCGGTTTCGAATGGCGCGAACCGGGCTGCTCGGCCTGCCTCGGCATGAACCCGGACAAGGTCCCCACCGGAGAGCGCTGCGCCTCGGCCAGCAACCGCAACTTCGTCGGCCGTCAGGGTCCGGGCGCGCGGACCCATCTGGTCAGCCCGGCCATGGCCGCTGCCGCTGCGGTTACCGGCAAACTGGCTGACGTGCGCGAACTGCTCTGAGCGAGCGCAAGTCCGCCTTTGCACCCGTTGCCGGACCCGAAACGCGGGTCCTGATCCTTGGCAGCTTGCCCGGCGAAGCTTCCCTCGCGGCGCAGCAGTACTACGCCCACCCGCGCAACCTGTTCTGGCGGCTGATCGGCGCGGTGATCGGCCAGCCAGACTTGCCAGCCCTGCCCTATCCGCAGCGAATTGAGCAAATTGCGGCTCACGGCATAGGCCTGTGGGACGTGATCGCCTCGGCCCAGCGGCGGGGCAGCCTCGACACGGCCATCCGCGCGGTAGAAGCCGCGCCGCTTCTGGACCTGACCGCTTCCCTTCACTCGTTGCAAGCCGTTGCCTTCAACGGCGCAAAGTCCGCCGCACTGGGCCGCAAGGCGCTGGCGGAAACCGGTCTGCACCTGATCGACCTGCCTTCCAGCAGCCCGGCCAACGCGGCGCTGCGATACGAAGAAAAGCTGGCTCGGTGGATGGTTCTGAAAGATTTCCTTGCCTGAAGTCTTGAACCACGGCTCCGCTATGGACATAGGGAAAGCATGACCGACGAAACCGACAAGTCCGAAAAGGCGGGCTGGACCGGCAAGGCCGCTCTCGCTGGCGCTGCCATCGGCTCTGCCGCCCTTGCCGCAGCGCTGCTTTATGCCTCGCGTCGCAAGGAGCAGGCCAAGAAGCCGACCGCGCCTCCGTCCCATCCCGAAGACGCCCCGGAAACCGATTGATGGAAGCCCTGCGCGAAGTCGACGGTCGGGCAATCCCGTTCGGCGCCAAGAACGTCGATACCGACGTGATCATTCCGGCCCATTGGCTGAAGACGATCACCCGGGATGGCTTGGGCCGCGGAGCCTTTGAAGCCATCCGCAAGGATCCCGACAACCTTTTCGACAGCGCGGAATTTTCGGGCTCGCCGATCCTGATCGCTGGGGACAATTTCGGCTGCGGTTCCAGCCGCGAGCATGCCGCCTGGGCCTTGCTTGACCTGGGGATCAAGGCGGTCATCGCCCCGTCCTTCTCGGACATCTTTTCAGGCAATGCCTTCAAGAACGGCATCCTGACCGTGGTCCTGCCGCAGGAAGCGGTCGACCGGCTGCTCAAAGTCGCGCGCGAGGGGCTGGCGATCCAGCGAGAGCAAGGCGCGCTTGGCAAGGTGCCGACTGGATATCGCGCAAAGCCGGACGGCACGCTGGAGTTCATCCCCGGCGGGCCGGCGGACCCGGCGACGAAGGCGGACAAGTTCCCGACCGAAGTGCAGGCCAAGGACAATCTGTTCGCTCGGC
>CAZNBX010000324.1:0-2007 GCA_964571305.1 uncultured Novosphingobium sp. | reverse complement strand
GCGCCAGCATCGTCCAGCAGATCGTGATCGACCCGGAAGGCGACTTCGTCACGCTAGCCGAAGTGTTCGGCCATATTGTGATCGACGGTGCGGCCTATTCCGGCGGCGAGATCGAGCGATTGGCAGCGCGCATCCGCAAGCACCGCGCCTCGGTCGTGCTTTCGCTGGAAGGTTTGGAGATCGAAGGCCAGATGCGTTGTGCCGCGCAGTTCCTCTCCGCCCTGTTCGACGCCCCGCGCGACCAATGGTTTCCCGCCCTGGTCGTAGTCGACGAAGCGCAGATGTTCGCACCCGCAGCCGGCGGCGACGTCAGCGAAGAGGCGCGCCGGCTGTCTCTCGCCGCGATGACCAACCTCATGTGCCGTGGGCGCAAGCGCGGCCTGGCTGGGATCGTCGCGACCCAGCGACTGGCCAAGCTGGCCAAGAATGTCGCCGCCGAAGCATCGAACTTCCTGATGGGCCGGACCTTCCTCGATATCGACATGACCCGCGCGGCCGACCTGCTCGGCATGGAGCGACGCCAGGCCGAGCAGATTCGCGACTTGGCCGCCGGACAGTTCCTGGGCCTCGGCCCCGCAATCAGCCGTCGTCCGGTCGCGGTGCGGATCGGGCCGGTGCGGACGGGGCCGATCCGGATGGTGCAAAACCTTGCCCCGCCGCCTTCGGCTTCGCCCGACGAGCTCCATGCCTTGCTTCATTCCGGCCTGCACCTCGAAGACGAAGCACCGCCCCCGCCACCCCCGGCACCGAGCGTGCCAGCGGCTGGCGAACTGATCGAACAGATCGAGGCGAACGAACTGGAGCCGGTCGAGGAGGTGGAGCAGCCGGCGCTCTTCGCGCCCGACCGTCGCGAGATCGACGCTGCCGTGGACGCGATCCTGACCGAAATGGTGGCCGAGGAAGATTGCACCTTCCAGCCCCCGGCGCGGCTGTTCCAGGACTTTACCGTGCGCTGCCGGATGAACCGGCTGACCGCGGGTCATGTCGACATGGCCCAGTTTCGCCGGCGCTTTGCCATGGCGGTCGCGGGGGTCACCGCGCCGGACCAGGCGCCGTGGAAAGACATCCTGCGCGTTGCGGAAATCCTCTCCGACGACCTGCTCGCCCCGTTCCTGGTCATCGCCCGCGCCGCCCACGAAGGCGCGGCCTGTCCTGACGACGACGAACTGGCGCGAATCTATGGCACCAATTCGCTCGGACGGATTCGCCGCCTGCTCGAGCATTACGAGCGCGCGGGATTGATCGTGGTGCGCACCGACTTCAGCGGCAGGCGCTCGGTCGCGATCCCGGAACTGGGGCTGTCGACGGCTCCGCTCGAAGCTTGAGCCGCGGAGTTTCTAGCGCTCTTATAGGAAGAGAGTGGAATGGTGCTGCTGGGGAGGATTGAACTCCCGACCTCAGCCTTACCAAGGATGCGCTCTACCACTGAGCTACAGCAGCACACCATTCCATGCGCCCGTACCGGTCAGGCCGTCCGGGCAGGGGCGCGCTATTGGCTGCGAGCCCTTGCTTTGTCAAGCACTAGGCGTGATAGCAACGCGAGATTACCCATGCGTGAAGAAACTACCCCCTTGTCCCGCGAAGAGCGGCTGGCCGCAAAACTGCGCGAGAACCTGCGTCGCCGCAAGGAACAGGCGCGGGAAATTGGCCGAAACGGCACGCCGACCCTTCCCAAAGACGCACCCGGTAGCTAGGGGCCAAGCTTCCTTGCAACGGGGGGAGCCCAGTCCGTGCCGCGTTTGATTCTTGTCCGCCATGGCCAGAGCCAGTGGAACCTTGAAAACCGCTTTACCGGATGGTGGGATGTCGACCTGACCGCCAAGGGCGAGGAAGAGGCCCGCGCCGCCGGTGCCCTGCTGCGGGCCAAGGGCATTTTGCCAACCGTCGCCTTCACCAGTTTCCAGACCCGCGCGATCAAGACGCTGCACCTGGCCCTGGAAACCGCTGGTCGCCTGTGGATCCCGGAAACCAAGGACTGGCGCCTCAACGAACGCCACTATGGCGGGC
>CAZNBX010000323.1:0-2013 GCA_964571305.1 uncultured Novosphingobium sp. | reverse complement strand
TGAAGGCGCGTCCTAGCCCGGTCAAGCCGAACGACAAGGAGGCCAGCGCCCCCGCGCCCAAGGCCCCCAAAGCAGAGGCAGCGCCACGTCCAGCCCCCGCGCCGCGTCCGGCGCCTGCCGCACCGCGCGCTGCGGCTCCGGCCCCGGCGCCTGCCGCGGAAACCGCTGCTCCCACGCCGCCTCCGGGACCGCGCATCGTTTCGGTCGGCCCGGGTGGGTTCCTGCGCCAGGGCCCCGGTGACCAGCAGGCTCCGATCCCGCCGGCCCCGCCGCGCCGCCTGGTTCCAGCCAAGCCGAGCCCGGAAATTGCCGACAAGACCAGCCTGCTCGATCTCAACGATCGCATCTGCCGCTGGCCGATGGGCCATCCGGGTGAACCGGATTTCCACTTCTGCGGCGAAAAGGTGAACCCCGGTTTCCCCTATTGCGTCGAACATTGCGGCCGGGCCTATCAGGCGCAGCTGCCGCGCGGCCATCGCCGCCCGCCGCCGCCGCTGCCGTTTGGCGGTCCGCGGGTTCGCTAAGCGCAAATCCCGGTTTCAAGCCCAACGGTCGCTCGTGCTGCTAAAGCTGCACGAGCGCGGGGCCTCAATCAGCTGCCAGAAACGCGTGGGAGTCGCACGGTCGCCCGGGTTTGACCCTGCTCCGTACCTAGCGTGAAAGTGCCGCCGCACTGCGCAGCAAGGGCTGAGGAAAGCTTCAACCCCAGGCTATTCGCCTGAAACATGGTGAAGTCGGGCGGCAAGCCGATGCCATCATCGGCAACGCATAGCTCAATCCAGTCGCCGTCAAAGTGGGCATGGACCGCCACGGTGCCACTGCAATCAGGAAAGCCGTGCTCCATCGCATTGGCCACAGCTTCGTAGATGATCAGTGAGGCCGGAATTGCCTGTTCGGGGCGCATATCCAGCGCAGTGTCCGCCTCAATGCGATAGGTCACGTCTTTGCGACCATAGCTGGCCACGCAGTCCTCTACGACGCGGCCGAGCAAACCGCCCACTGCCAGTTGCTGGCCAGCGGGATCATACAGCTGGCGCTGGATCTGTCCGATCAATTGAACCCGGCCAGCTGCCTCCTCTAGCGCATCAATCGCAGCTTGATCGGAAAGCTTCCGCTTTTGCAGTGACAGCAGCGCGCTGACCACCTGAAGGTTGTTGCCGACCCGGTGTTGCAATTCGCGGAACAATGTTTCCCGGCTCTCCGCCAGCCGCCGGCTTTCTTCGCGAGCCGAATTCGCCCGCTTGAGGGCAAGTTGGAGAAACCGGATCAATGCCAGGCTGACTGCAATGACTGCGGAATAGAGCGCGAGTGCGAATGGCACTCCTACCCCCAGCGCAAATCCCACCCCGGGCAGGAAGAAATACCAGGCCAACAGGATGCCGACAACGCCGGCCAGGATGCCTGCACGAATACCGAACAGAACGGCGGCAGCAACAATCGCAGGATAGAAAACCACGAAAGGCATGCCCATGGGTGCCAGTGGCAGCATGAGCAGCCGCAACAGGAACGCAAAACCCATCAATGCCATTGCACCGGCGTAGGCAAGCCATGACTTACCCTGCGCCAGTGGCAAGCGTTCCCACCATTTCTGGGTTTCAGCCACCGATCCTCGCCCAAAGAAAAAGGGGCCACGCCTGCGCGTGACCCCTTCCTTGTATCAGACTTGCGTCAGGGCTCAATCATCGCCCTTGAGGAAAGCCGGGATGTGGTCCGGATTTCCGCCTTCGTCACGATCGCTACGCTCGCGGCGCGGGCCACGGTCGTCGCGGCGCGGGCCACGATCGCCGCCACGGCCGCCACGATCACCGCGCGGACCACGACGGTCACCGCCGCGATCGCCACGGTCGCCGCGCGGTTCACGCGGTTCGCGGGGCGGACGGGTGTCCTCCAGCTCGGCGCCGGTTTCCTGATCGACGACGCGCATCGACAGGCGAACCTTGCCGCGCGGATCGATCTCGAGAACCTTGACCTTGACCGCCTGGCCTTCGGACACGACGTCGGTCGGCTTCTCGA
>CAZNBX010000322.1:0-2014 GCA_964571305.1 uncultured Novosphingobium sp. | reverse complement strand
TGCATCCCGCCCTTGTTGCCTTCAAAGCCAAGGAAAAACCGGAAGGCCGTGGGCATGACCACGAAATAGGCCAGCGCCGCACCGGCGCTGAACAGGACCGGGGTGGCCAGCAGGAAGGGCAGGAACGCCTTCTTTTCCTTGGCGTAAAGCCCGGGCGCGACAAAGGCCCAGAGCTGGTTCGCAATCACCGGGAAGGAAATCAGGAACGCTGCAAACAGCGCCACTTTCAGCTCGACGAAGAAGGCTTCGTACAGCTTGGTGTAGATCAGCTTGCCCTGACCCGGCGGGAAAGCCTCGGTCAGCGGGCGGACCAGCAGCGCGAAAATGTCGTCGGCAAAGTAGAAGCTGATCGCGAAAGCGACGGCCAGGGCATAGACGCAGCGCAGCAGGCGGGTGCGCAGTTCGATCAGGTGATCGAGCAACGGCGCCTGAGTGTCGTCGATATCGTCGACCTTGAAGACCATCAGGCGTTCTTTCCGGGTTCCACGGGCGGTTCGCTTGCCTCAAGGCTGGGCGCCACGTCGGCCGGCTTCACCTGCTCGCTTGGCGAAGTGCCCGGATCGGGACCAACCAGCGCCTCCTCGGCCGAAGCCGGGGGATGCGCAGCCATGATCGCGGCGTTTTGTTCGCGCCACTTCTTTTCCATCTCGGCCAGTTCGGCCTCGCGGATCATGGTTTCGACCCCGGCGCGGAAATGGCCGGAGATACGCCGGACCTTGCCGATCCAGCGGCCCGCCGTGCGCAGCGCCATCGGCAGGTCCTTGGGCCCGATCACCACGATCGCCAGGACGACGATCAGCAGCAGCTCGGAAGCGCCGATATCAAACATGGCTGATTCCTAGATCGGCGCTCAGGCCGGCTTGTCGCCGCTTTCGGTGACGGTTTCGCCGTTCAGCGTGGCCTGCTTGGTTTCAGCCGGAGGTGCGATCTGGCCAGCAGGCGGCTGGGGCTTTACCTCGTCGCCTTCAGCCATGCCCTTCTTGAAGCTGTTGATGCCCTTGCCGAAATCGCCCATGATTTCCGACACGCGGCCACGGCCGAACAGCACCAGCACGATCACCAGCACGATCAACCAGTGCCACAAAGACCCGAAACCCATCGTTTTCACTCCTGAAACAAGGCGGCATCTGTCGCCCCGGAACATTGCCCCTCACCCACGCATGTAGGGTATTTGTCTGTATTATGCGAGTCAGTCGTCAGCTTCTTCGCCAGCCTCGTCCTGGGCCTCTGCTTCGCCCGGCACTTCCATCGCCGCAGCCAGGACGTCCTCGACCGGATCGAGCAGGCCGGCGGCGCGCAAATCGTCGATGCCGGGCAAGTCGCGACGGCTTTCGAGGCCGAAATGGGTCAGGAATTCCGGCGTCGTGGCATATATAACCGGACGGCCCGGAACCTCGCGGCGGCCGACAATGCGAACCCACCCCGCCTCCATCAGCACGTCAAGCGTGCCCTTGGCAGTCTGGACGCCGCGGATCGCTTCAATCTCGGCGCGGCTGACCGGTTCGTGGTAGGCAACAATCGCCAAGACCTCGGTCGCGGCCCGCGACAGACGGCGCGCCTCTTCCCGCTCACGGCGCAGCAGGTGGGCGAGATCGGGCGCGGTCTGGAAATGCCAGTGCTTGCCCCGTTCGACCAGATTGATCCCGCGCTCGGCATAGGCAGCCTGCAATTCGGCCAGAGCCCCCTTGACCATAGCCCCGCCAAGGTGCGCGGAGATCGCCTCTGCGGTCATCGGCTGCTCGGCAGCGAACAGCGTCGCATCGACCGCGCGAACCAGATCGTCACGACGGTTCATGCCTTGATCCCCCTCGGCATCAGCGGCCCGAAGACTTCTTCCTGATTGAGTTCGGCCTTGCCCATGCGCGCCAGTTCAAGCGCCGCGACGAAGCTGGAAGCCAAGGCCGAGCGGCGCAGCTTGGGATCGGCATGGGGCGGCAGGAAATCGCGCAGCTCCCTCCAGTCGATATTGACGCCGCGCATCGAGGACACCCGCGACAGCGCGCTGTCGAGCGTC
>CAZNBX010000321.1:0-2032 GCA_964571305.1 uncultured Novosphingobium sp. | reverse complement strand
GTGGTCGAAGCTGGGGGAGGCGGGGGATAGGAGGATCACATCGCCCGGTTGGGCCGCAGCCATGGCCTGCTGGATCGCCTCGCACATCATCTCGCTGCGCTGGACCGGCATGTGCGGCGCCAGGATTTCCGCAAACAGCGGACCCGCATCGCCGATGGTATAGGCCGCCGCGACGTTGCCAAAGAAGGGCGCGCATTCGTCAAGGTCGTCGCCCTTGGGCAGTCCGCCCAGGATCCAGTGCACGCGCGGCTCCGGGTTCGGCGGAGACGCGGCCAGGGATTAGTTGCCTTGCTGTCGTTGATGTAGAGTACGCCGCCGGCCTCGGCCACGCGCTCCATCCCGTGCGGCAGCCCGCGAAAGCTGGCGAGTGCCGGACGCCACTGCGCCTCGGTCAGGCCCAGGGCCTCGACGATGGCCACGGCCACGGCTGCGTTCTGCAAGTTGTGCGGTCCCTGCAGGCTGGGCCATTCAGGCTGCAGCGCCAGCAGGTCGTGCCCGTCAACGTTGCGTACGCAGCCGGGTTGATGCGAGAGCGCGGTGCGGACGGAGATCGACTGGGTCGTTTCGTCGCCCATTCCGAAAACCGCGACCTGATCGGCGCGCTGCATCGCGAACAGGCGCGCCTTGGATGCGGCATAGCCGTCAAACCCGTCATAACGATCAAGATGGTCGGGCGTGAGGTTGAGCAGCGCCGCGACTTCGCATTCCAGCGAATGGGTCAGGTCGATCTGGTAGCTCGACAGTTCGAGAACATAGACCCCGCCAGCCTGCAGCGGGTTCGCACCCAGGATAGGCAGACCAATATTGCCGCCCATCCGGGTCGGGACCGCGGCCGACTGCAGGATGTGATGGACGAGCGCGGTGCAGGTCGACTTGCCGTTGGTTCCCGTGATCCCGACAACTCGGTGCGGCGGAAGTTCGGGCCGGGCCAGGGCGAACAGTTCAATGTCGCCGATGACCGGAACGCCCGCCGCTTCGGCAACCGTGGTTATGGGATGGGTGTTGAGCGGGACCCCGGGCGAGACCACGATCCCGGCAAACCCGCTCAGGTCGACGTTCAGCGGGTCAGCCAGTTCACAGCGCCCTTCTAGCGCGCGGCGCGGTTCCTCGCGGCTGTCCCAAGCAGTTACCTCGGCCCCGCCGGCCAGCAGGCTTTCGACAGCCGCCATCCCCGAGCGGGCTAGCCCCAGAACGGCATAGCGCTTGCCGGCAAAGGCGGTCGTCGTGATCATCGCAATTTAAGCGTCGACAGTCCGATCAGGGCAAGGACGATCGAGACGATCCAGAAGCGGATCACAACGGTCGATTCCTTCCAGCCGAGTTGCTCGAAGTGATGGTGTATCGGCGCCATCTTGAACACGCGCTTACCGGTCCGCTTGTAAACGGCGACCTGGATGATCACCGAAAGTGCCTCGACGACGAACAGACCGCCGACAATGCCCAGGACGATCTCGTGCTGCGAGGCAACGGCAATCGCGCCAAGCGCTCCGCCCAGTGCCAGGCTTCCGGTATCACCCATGAACACCGCCGCAGGCGGCGCGTTGAACCACAGGAAGGCAAGGCACGCCCCCATGATCGCCGCACAAAGGATCGCCAGTTCACCGGCGCGCGGCACGTGGGGGATGCCGAGATACGCGGCAAAGTCGGCGCGCCCCGCCAAATAGGCGATGATCGCGAAAGCCCCGGCAGCAATGATCACCGGCATGGTCGCTAGGCCGTCAAGGCCATCGGTCAGGTTGACCGCATTGCCCGCGCCGACGATCACGAAGGCGGCAAAGACGTAATAGAACGGCCCCAGCGGGATGTAATAACCGGACAGGAACGGGATATAGAGGTTGGTATCGACCTCGTTGACCAGAATCCACGAGGCCAACCCCGCGACGATGAATTCCGCCGCCAGCCGCACCCGTCCGGGCACCCCGGCAGTCGTGCGCTTCTTCACCTGGTCGTGATCGTCGAGAAAACCGATCGCGCCAAAGCCCAGCGTCACGGCGATGCAGGCCCACACCAGCGGGCCGGGCAGGTCCATCCC
>CAZNBX010000320.1:0-2036 GCA_964571305.1 uncultured Novosphingobium sp. | reverse complement strand
CCGCCTCCCCCGCAGCCATGAGCTTTCCCGAGGCGCTCAACGTGCTGGTGGTCGAAGACAACAAGGTCAACCAGATGGTCATTGACGGCTATCTCAAGGGCCTCGGTTGCAAGGCCACCACCGCGAACCACGGCGAGGAAGCGCTCGACAATGCGCTGGGCAAGTGGGGCGGGTTCGATCACAATGCCCAGTGCCTGCGCGTGCTGATGCGGCTGGAAAGCCCCTATTGCGAGCATGAGGGGCTGAACCTGACCTGGGAAATGCTGGAAGGGCTGGCCAAGCACAATGGCCCGGTCGGCGTGGTGCCCTGGGCCCTGGCCGAGCTGGACGCCGCCTATCCGCTGGAACTGACCCAGTGGGGTTCGCTGGAATCGCAGGTTGCCGCGCTGGCCGACGATATCGCCTATGACAACCACGACATCGACGATGGCCTGCGCGCCGGGTTCCTGGAACTCGACGAATTGCTGACCCTCGATTCCGTTGCTGACCAGTGGCGCGCGATTGAGCGCAAGTTTCCCGGCGCGCCGCAAGAGCGCCGGCTGCGCGAACTGGTCCGCAGCCAGATCGGCCTGATGGTCAATGACCTGATTGGCGAGACGGCAGTGCGGGCCAGGGACATGGCGAGTGCCGCAGAAGTTCGCGCGGCTGGTAAGGCGACGGCAGCGTTCTCACCTGCCATGGCTGAGAACGAGCGGCAGTTGAAGTCCTTCATGTATGCCAAGCTCTATCACCATCCGCAGCAACTCCAGACGGCGGAGCGGGCGCGGTCGGTTACGGCCGAGCTTTACGCCGCCTATGCGCAGGATCCGGGTCTGATGGATGCGGGCTGGCAGCAGAACCTGCCAGCGGAAGAGCCGCAGCGCAGCCGCCATATCGCGGATTTCATTGCGGGCATGACCGATCGCTATGCGATTGCCGCCCATGCCAGGATTTATGGTCGCACGCCGGAGGGCCTGCGCAATGTCTAAGCCGATCCGCATCGTTCTGGTCGGCGCGACCGGCCTGGTCGGTATGACCCTAATCCGTATGGCCATCCACCGGCCTGACATCCGCATCATCGCGGTCTCGCGGCGCGAGATCGCCCTGCCGCGCGGTGCCCGGATGGAAGTGCTGGTTGCTGACCCGGAAAACTGGGACGATGCGATTGCCGCCGCCAATGCGGACGTTTTGGTCTGCGCATTGGGCACGACCTGGAAGAAAGCCGGCAAGGACGAGGCGGCATTCCGTGCAGTCGACCAGGACCTGGTGGTGGCCTGTGGCCGCGCGGCCAAGGCGGCAGGCATCCGCCAGATGATCGCGATCTCTTCGGTCGGGGCCGACATGATGGCCAAGAACTTCTACCTCAAAGTGAAGGGTGAGACCGAGCAGGCGCTGGGCAGGATCGGACTACAACGGCTCGACGTGCTCCGCCCGGGGCTGCTGCGTGGTCCGCGCGAGGAACTGCGCCCGGCGGAACGACTGGGCATGATTTTCAGCCCGTTGCTCGACCTGCTGCTCCACGGCGAATACCGCCGCTATCGCTCGGTCCATGCCGAAACGATCGTCGATGCGATCCTCGGACTGATCCGCGAAAAGATGGCTGGGCGTTTCGTTTTTGAGCACGATGGCATCATGCGTGCCGCGCGGCGGGGACAGGTGGTCCTGCAAGCGTTGACTCCCGAGTAAAGGCGGGCCATTCGCCGCTCAGTCGCTGATCGCGCGGGAGAGTTCCGGTGATTCGTCACCGGGCGCCGAAGGAGCAACCGCCCCGGAATCTCTCAGGCAAAAGGACCGCGTGGGTCGATAGCGATGCTCTGGAAAGTGGTGCCGCCCGCCTGGGTTGCACCCGCCGAAGGGGTAACCTCGCGCTGCGGGGGAAAGCTCTCAGGTTTCCGTGACAGAGGGGGCGCCGATTGGCGTCATACCTGTGCAGGAACCGAATTAGTGAGCGACACTTACAATCCCGACGAAGCTGAAGCTCTCGAACCCGAGGTGCTGACCCTGCCGCTCGAATCGGACCTGCGCCAGGCGCAGAAGATGGAAGCCATCGGCCAGCT
>CAZNBX010000319.1:0-2039 GCA_964571305.1 uncultured Novosphingobium sp. | reverse complement strand
CCGGATTGATCTTGCGGAATTCATCGGAAAGCTGCTCGCCCTTGGCCAGGTCGACTTGCCGCACTTCGGGATGAATGCCCTTCTCCGCGAGAACAATCCGCGCGCGGCGCGGGCTTGGTGCGGTCTTGCAATCGTAGAACGTGATCATGGCGCTTCCTTTCAGGCGGAAACCGGCGGCATTACCCGGGTCAGGAACTCGATGACTGCGGCGTTGAATTCATCGTTGCGGTCCCCGGCCACCATGTGCCCTGCCCCGCGAATGTCGGCAATCTCCAGATGGGGGACACGGCGGCGCAGGTCTTCGACGCCCTCATCGGTGACGATGTCGCTTTTCATGCCGCGCACCAACAGGGTCGGGACGCGGTCGGTCCAGTCAGCCGCGTCGAGCGTTTCGAGCATGTGCTTGGGATCGGCCCGGGTATCGCTCATCATGCGTGGGTCCCAGTGCCAGTAAAACCGCCCATCGTCGTGGCGCCGCAGGTTCTTGTTCAGGCCCGACAGGTCCTTGGGCCGGGGGCGATCCGGATAGTAGGCGCTGATTGCATCAGCCGCCTCCTCCAGACTTGCGAAACCATCCGGGTTAGCCATCATGAAGCCCCGGATCTTTGCCACTCCGGTGCTCGACATCTTGGGCACGATATCGACCAGGACCAGTGCCGCTGGCTCCAACCCCATACAGGCTGCCATCAGAGCCGTTATGCCGCCAAGCGAAGCCCCGACCAGGGCCACTGGCTCCGTCCCCAGCGCGGCGACGGCCATCAAATCTCGGACGCGGGTGACGGTGTCATAGACCCCATCGGGCGACCAGTCGCTATCGCCATGGCCGCGCAGGTCATAGTTGATGGCGAAGTAGCCGGCATCGGCCAACTGATGTTCCGCCTTGTCCCACGAATGCCTGGTTTGCCCGCCGCCGTGGCCAAGGATGACTGTCGGCGCGCCGCGTCGCCCAGCAACGTCGGCGGTAATCGCTACGCCCTCGGCAACCGGAATGCGGATAGTTTCTGTGTGCATGGCGCAAGCTTGACCCGCCCGGGGGGAGCAGGTCAAGCAGATTTAACCGGACGGTTAAGAAAGCCTAACCCTACTCCTCGAGCAGGTCGAAGTCCGATTTCTCGGTACCGCAGTCCGGGCAGTACCAGTCGTCCGGAATATCCTCGAACCGGGTACCCGGGGCGATGCCGTCTTCCGGCAGGCCCAGCGCCTCGTCATAGATCAGCCCGCAGCTGCGGCACTTCCACTTGCGCATGTCAGTTCGCCGTGAAGCGGATCGGCACGTGCTTGGGGCCGCAGACGAAGTTCGAAATCGTCCGCTCGCACTTGCCGTTGAGTTCGACTGACCTCAGCCGCTTGAACAATTCCTCCCACAGGATGCGCATTTCCATCCGCGCGAGGTGCTGGCCCAGGCAGACGTGGACGCCGTAGCCAAAGGCGATCTGCGGGTTCTGCGCGCGGTCGATGCGGAATTCGAACGGATCGTCCCACACCGTCTCGTCGCGGTTGCCCGACTGGTAGGACAGCATCAGCCAGTCTCCGGCCTTGATCTGCTGGCCCGACACTTCGCAATCGGCCACGGCACTGCGCATGAAGTGCTTCACCGGCACTTCCCAGCGGATCGACTCCTCGACGAAGGCGTTGATCCGTTCCGGGTTGTCCTGCATTTCCTTGAGCAGGTGGGGACGCTCGGCCAGGGCCCACATCGCACCGGCGGTGGTATTGCTGGTGGTGTCGTGCCCGGCGGTCGCGGCAATGATGTAATAGCCCATCAGCTGACGGTGGTTGAGGTGGTCGCCATTAATCTGCGCATTGGCGATCAGGCTGTTGATCTCACTGGTCGGATTGGCACGGAACTTCTCGGTCACGGCCTTGAAGTAATTCTCCAGCTCCATCGTGGTTTCCCACAACGACTTGAGCATTTCCTCGGGCGTCAGTTCGGCACGGCGGCGGTTGAGTTCCGGGTCGGCGTTGTTGAACAGTTCCTGCGGCAATTTGAGCATGAACGGCTCGTCCTCCTGCGGCACGCCAAGCACGGTCATGATCAC
>CAZNBX010000318.1:0-2040 GCA_964571305.1 uncultured Novosphingobium sp. | reverse complement strand
CCGAACCTTCGGCGCCCGCAGCCGTCGGTCGCTCCGGCCCCAAGCGCTCATGGGCAGCATGCTGGTCAACAATGACCAGCCCGTCCGCTGCCTCGGCAACGATATAGGTATTGGCGACCTGGCCACGGGCAACACCAAGCGGGTGTTCGGCCTCGGGCTGTTCGGCAGCCGGTTCGGCGCGGCCCGATGGCGGCGCGAGCGGCGAAGCCTGATCTCCGCGCCACGCCGCGGGCGCATCACGAACGGTGGGCGCAGCGTACTCCCGGGCGAAAAGCGATGACAGCGCCGGAGCAGGCTCGGCAGGTCGGGTAATCGGCTCCGCCTGCCAATTGGCCATGGCCGGAGCGGCAGGAGCCTGCGCGGTACGGCGGCCTTCGCTATCAAGCGCGTGGCGCAGGCCAGAGACGATGAAGCCGCGGACAAAGGCCGGATCGCGAAAGCGCACCTCGGTCTTGGCCGGATGAACGTTTACGTCGACTTCTTCGGGCGGAATGTCGAGGAACAGCGCAAGCACGGCATGGCGATCCCGCGCGAGCATGTCGGCATAGGCTCCGCGCACCGCACCGACCAGCAAGCGGTCCTTCACTGGCCTGCCGTTGACAAACAAGTACTGGTGATCCGCGACCCCGCGGTTGAAGGTCGGCAGGCCAGCCACGCCGGTCAGCCGAGCTGGCCCTCTTTCCAGATCGATCAGCACGCCGTCCTGGGCGAGTTCCCTGGCCACCAGTTGCGCCACGCGCGAAGCCAGTTCCTCGCGCGGCTGGACCGCCAGGACGCGGCGCCCATCGTGTTCCAGAACAAAGCCTATATCCGGCCGCGCCATGGCCAGGCGCCGGACTACATCGAGGCAGGCGGCATATTCGCTGCGTCCGCTGCGCAGGAACTTGCGCCGCGCCGGGATCTTGCCGAACAGGTCTTCCACGCGGATGCGGGTCCCCGGAGGAAGCGCGGCTGGCCCTTCCTCGACCAGAACACCATGGTCCATCACACGCCGCCAACCTTCAGATGCGCTGCGCGGGCGGCTTTCGATGGTCAGGCGGGCGACGCTGGCGATCGACGGCAGAGCCTCGCCTCGAAAGCCCAGGGTCGCGACCAGTTCGATGTGCTCGTCGGGCAGTTTCGACGTGGCATGGCGTTCCAGGGCCAAGGCCATTTCGTCCGGCCCCATCCCGCAACCGTCGTCGGTTACTTCAATCCCGGCCAGGCCTCCTTCGCTCAGCCTCACCGCAATGTTTTGGGCGCCGGCGTCGATTGCGTTCTCGACCAGTTCCTTCAGCGCGGAAGCCGGACGTTCGACCACTTCACCCGCGGCAATTCGGTTAATCAGGGTATCAGGCAAGCGGCGGATTGTGGGCATGTCCCCATGCCTAGCGTTCAGTCGTCACAATTTCGAGACGGAACGCCATTCAAGGCAGCGGCAATCGACACAATTTTTTGGCGTTTTGACAAGCCTTGCGCTAGGGGGGGCGCTTCCAAGCCAACGTAAAGGCCGAACAACACTGCGAGAACCGCGGTTTTCCGGCTCAGAAAAGACGGACATATCAATGAGCTCGTTCATGTCGCGATTCTTGAAATTCGGTTCCCCGAACATTGCGATTGACCTGGGGACAGCGAATACGCTGGTCTATGTCCAGGATCGCGGCATCGTCCTGAACGAACCCTCCGTCGTGGCGATTGAAACGATCAACGGCGTGAAAAAGGTCAAGGCCGTCGGCGACGACGCCAAGATGATGATGGGCAAGACCCCCGACAGCATCGAGGCGATCCGCCCGCTGCGCGACGGTGTCATCGCCGACATCGAAATCGCCGAAGAAATGATCAAGCACTTTATCCGCAAGGTGCATGGCGGCAAGCGTTCGATGCTGCGCTACCCGGAAATCGTGATCTGCGTTCCCTCGGGTTCGACCTCGGTTGAAAAGCGCGCGATCCGCGATGCGGCCAGCAATGCCGGCGCCAGCGCGGTCTACCTGATCCTTGAGCCGATGGCGGCAGCAATCGGCGCCGACATGCCGGTCACCGAACCGGTTGGTTCGATGGTGG
>CAZNBX010000317.1:0-2045 GCA_964571305.1 uncultured Novosphingobium sp. | reverse complement strand
GGGCACGACCTTTTCCGCGCCGTAATAGCTGAGCGTCAGGATCGACCCGCCGTCGGCCATCATCGGCCGCGCGCGCCGGGTGACGGCGACCAGCGAATAGGCCGAGATGTTCATCGTCATCAGGAAATTGTCGAGGCTGGTGTCGCAATAGCGACCGCGCAGCTCGTTCTTGTCGGAAAAGCCGATCGCGTGGACCACGAAGTCGATAGTGGGCCACTTCGCCGCCAGCGTGGCAAAGGCTGCATCGAGCGCCTCCATGTTGGACACGTCGCAATCGATCAGGAAATCGCTGCCCAGGCTTTCGGCAAGCGGACGGACGCGCTTTTCCAGGGCTTCGCCCTGATAGGAAAAGGCCAGTTCCGCGCCTGCTTCATGCAGCTTCTGAGCGATGCCCCAGGCCAGCGATTTGTCGTTGGCTAGGCCCATGATCAGGCCGCGTTTTCCCTTCATCAATCCGGTCATGTCTTGTTCCCCGTCGTCCCTTTTCCGGCGGTCAGCTTCAGCCGTTCTTCCTCGCGCCACCGGCCCAGCAGGTCCTGTTCCTCAGGACTTTCGGCCAATGCGGCGTTCAGTTCGGCACCTACCACCATCCCTAAGCCCACCAGCCAGAAAAAGCAAAGCGCGATCATCACTCCGGCCAGGCTGCCATAGGTCAGATCATACGTGAAAAAGCGGTGCAGCACGGCGGGCAAGGCTGCGCTGACCGCCGCCCACCACACCGTGACAAGCAGCGCACCGGGCCATTTCGGATAGCGACCACTGCGATAGGAACCGGGCGTCAGGGTGAAGAACAGCAGGTACAACGCGGCATAGATGATCACGGTCGTCACCAGCCGCGAGGTGCCCAGCGTGCTGATCCAATCATAGAGGCGCGGGAACGAGGACTGGATCACTTCCTGGGCCGTGCCGATCGCGACCTGCGCCAGCAGCGCGAACAGCAGCGCGATCACCGCCAGCACGATCACTCCGGTCGAGATCAGGCGATAGCGCCAATAGGCCAGGGTCTCCCTTGTGCCATAGGCGCGGCGCAGGATGTCGCGGATCGTTTCAATCAGGCTGCCCACGGTCCACAGCCCGACCAGACCGCCGACCCACAGCAGCCAGCCACTGCGCGCGACGATCACGTCCATCGCGACCGGCTCCAGTGCAGTGGCAACGATCGGCGGCAGGGCGGCGAGGAACGCGTGGACCGAAGCCTCGCGCTGGGCCTGTTCGCCGATCAGGCTAAAGCCGGCGCCGACCGTGATGAAGAACGGAAATAGGGCGAGGATCGCCATGTAGGCCAGGTTGCCGGCATGAATGAAGCCATCATGATAGGCCCCGGTCCAGACCCGGGCCACGACCTTGAAAAACCGCGATTGCCAGAACCTTCCCTCTGGTCCGACATGTTCATCGACCTTTTCGCGCAGGCTTTCGCGCGCGCGCTTGCGCCGGGCTTCCGGCGAAAGGTCGGGCAGAGTCAGAGGCGGCAGATGGGCATCGTCGAGCGGGCGTTCATCCATGCGCTAGACGCCAAGCTTTGCGCGCAAGTCGCGGGTATCGCGCCAGCCTTCGAGCCGCTTGGCCAAGTCCTCGTCGCCTTCGGGCAATTGCACTTCGATCGTCACCAGCTGGTCGCCGCGCGTGCCATCCTTGCGGCTGAAGCCCTTGCCCTTCAAGCGCAGGGTCTTGCCCGAGCTGGTGCCCGGAGCGATGGTCAGCATGACTGCGCCATCGGCCGTCGGAACCTTCACTTTCGCGCCGTTGACCGCCTCGTCGAGGGTGATCGGCAGGTCCAGCCGCAGGTTGTCCCCATCGCGGCGGAAGAAGGCATGCCGTTGCAGTTCGATCACCACGATCGCGTCGCCATTGCCGCCCGGCCCGGGCTCGCCCTTGCCGGCAAGGCGCATCTGGGTGCCGTCCGCCACCCCGGCCGGCAGCTTGAGGGCGATAGTCTTGCCATCAGACAGCGTAATGCGCTGCGGGGCGTGGGTGGCTGCATCGGTCAACGAGACGCGCAGGCGGTACTGCACGTTCGCGCCGCGCGGTGCCGGTCCGCGGCGCTG
>CAZNBX010000316.1:416-2070 GCA_964571305.1 uncultured Novosphingobium sp. | reverse complement strand
GGCCCGTCGGCGGGCTCGCCCGCCACGGCGGCGGTCACATTGGCGAAGACCGGTACGCTGAGCGGTCCCGGCGGGGTCTTGGCCAGCGCCTCGGCCATGGCATCGGCGGCGGGCTGCATCAGCAGGCAATGGAACGGGGCCGAAACCGGCAGCAGGACGCCGCGCTTGATTTCGAAATCCTTGACCATGGCAACCGCGCGCTCGATCGCGGCCTTGTGGCCGGAGAGCACGACCTGGGTCGGGTCGTTATCATTGGCGACGGTGCAGACCTCACCCTCGGCCGCCGCATCGGCCAGGGCCTGCGCCTTGGCAACGTCAGCGCCCAGCAGCGCGCACATCGCGCCGACGCCCACCGGCACGGCAGCCTGCATCGCCTGACCGCGCAGCTTGAGCAGGCGGGCAGTATCGGCCAGCGAGAACGCCCCCGCAGCGCAGAGCGCGGTATATTCGCCGAGGCTGTGGCCAGCGACATAGTCGGCCTTCTGCGCCAGCGTGATGCCGCCTGCCTTTTCCAGCACGCGCAGCACGGCAATGGCATTGGCCATGATCGCAGGCTGGGCATTTTCGGTCAGGGTCAGCGTTTCTTCCGGGCCTTCGGCCATGATCGCGGACAGCTTCTGTCCCAGGGCATCGTCGACTTCCTGGAACACTTCGCGCGCGGCGGCGCTGGCCTGGGCGAGTTCGACGCCCATACCGACCTTCTGGCTACCCTGCCCGGGGAAAACGAAAGCTTTCATCAAACTACTCCGATCATTCCGGGCTGCGCCTATTGTCTGGCAAAGGCGCGGGCAAGCCCGAAGGGTACAATTGTGTTGTCGATATCGTGGCCGATGTCGGCTCGACCAAGGTAAGGGATGGAGTGGCGGGCGCACCAGAACCGGGTGATTTCCTCTGCCGACTGGCCGAAATCAACCTCGTTCACTGGCACCTGGCTGACCCGCCCCAGCCGTAGACCCGCTATGCCGCCAAGATGGGCGGTGACGTGGAACAGCAGCCGGTCGAAGGCATAGTCATACTCGCCGACCTCTTCGATCAGCACGACATGGCCCGCCAGCCCCGGCATCAGCGACGTCCCACAGAGCATGGCCAGCGTCATCAGGTTGAAGGCGACAACCGGGCGCTCGTCCAGTCCCGCTTCCAGCCCGGCATTGTCACCGCTGACAAAGCCCAGCACGCGGCGCAGCGCGGCCTCGCCGCTAGCGCGGCGCACGTCGACCGGCATCGGCGCATGGACCGCCTGCCCGATCCCTTGCCGGTACAGCCCGCCAAGGAGATAGCCGCCGTCAGAATAGCCAAGGTAGGCCTTGTCCTGAGCGGCATGGTCCAGCCGGGCCAACACGTCTTCGGCAATGCGGTTCGAGCCATAGCCGCCGCGCGCGAACCAGACCGCGGCAAAGGCCGGATCGTTCGCGCATTCGACAAAAGCGTCCAGCCGCTGGCGGTCTGTCCCGGCAAAATGGCCATGCTCGTAAAAGCACTGCGGGTGGAAATGCAGGTCGATGCCAGGGAAAGAGGCCGCAATGTCGCTGACGCGCGCCGCGTCTTCGTGCGTGATCGAACGCGAAGGGGCGCAAATGGCAATCCGGGTCATGGTTCTTCCTAACCCGGTTGCGCTGGCTGGCAAGGGCGCATACCGGAGAAGCATGACCGAACT
>CAZNBX010000316.1:0-406 GCA_964571305.1 uncultured Novosphingobium sp. | reverse complement strand
CCCACCCCTGGTTCTTCTGCGGCATTGGCGGATCGGGCATGTTGCCCCTCGCCCTGATCCTGAAAGGCGCCGGCGCGAAGGTTTCCGGATCGGACCGCAGCCGCGACCAGGGCCGTACTCCGGAAAAGTGCGCCTGGCTGGAAAGCCTCGGTTTCGCGCTCCATCCGCAGGACGGCAGCGGGATCACTTCCGCCGAGCAGACACTGATCGCTTCAGCTGCGGTCGAGGATACCGTGCCGGAAATGGTCCGCGCCCGCGAACTGGGCTGCCCGCGCATGACCCGCGCCGAATTGCTCGCCACCCTGTTCAACCAGGCCCCGGAAAGCATCGCCATCGGCGGCACCAGCGAAATGGCGGTGACCAGCGGCGAAGCAACCGCGCGGACATAGGGCAGCATGCCGTTGAG
>CAZNBX010000315.1:0-2071 GCA_964571305.1 uncultured Novosphingobium sp. | reverse complement strand
AAGCGGCACGACGTCCAGCCTGCCGCGCGGGCGGGTCCTGCTGCTGTTCATGGTCACCTTGGTGACCGCGGCGGGCAATACCGCGATGCAATCGGTCATGCCGTCTATCGGTACGGCGCTAAAGGTTCAGGACTTCTGGATCAGCCTGGCCTACACATGGTCGGCCCTGCTGTGGATGCTCTGCGCGCCGATGTGGGCGCGCCGCTCGGACAAGCGCGGGCGCAAGGCGATGATGGCAATCGGCCTGACCGGCTTCATTTCCAGCTTCAGCCTGTGCGGGCTGGCGCTCTACCTCGGACTCAATGGCTGGATCAGCGGCCTGGCGACCTTGCTGGTCTTTGCCCTGTTCCGTTCGCTTTATGGCTGGTTCGGTTCAGCGGCCCCGCCGGCCGTGCAGGCCTATGTTGCCAGCCGCACCAGCCGCGAGGAGCGGACGAAGGCGCTGTCGCTGATCTCGTCGAGCTTTGGCCTCGGAACGGTCCTCGGCCCGGCGCTCGCCCCATTGCTGATCCTTCCCGGCCTGGGCCTGGTTAGCCCCTTCCTCGCTTTCGCCCTGATCGCTCTGGTTGTCCTGATCGCGCTGCGGCTGCGGCTGCCGGATGACACCCCGGCCTTCGCCGGCAAGGGCGACGTCATGGCCGCGCCGTTCAGCGCCAATTCGGATTCGCGCGCCCGCCCCGAGGAAAGTGACAACGACGAAGCCCTGCCCGGCGAAGTCACCAAACTCTCGTGGCGCGATTCCCGCCTGCGTCCCTGGTTGATCGCCGGCCTGACCGGCGGTCATGCCCAGGCCGCGGTCATGGGCATTGTCGGCTTTCTCGTGCTCGACCGCCTAGGCCTGCGCGGCAATCCCGGCGCGGGTGCCGGACCGACTGGCCTGGTCCTGATGGCCGGGGCACTGGCCACGCTGCTGGCGCAGTGGGGCTTGATCCCGCTGCTGCAACTCGGCCCGCGGGCCTCGTGCCTGGGCGGCATGGCGCTGACTTCAATCGGCGTCGGCATTCTCTCGATTGCAGGCGACCTCCATGCCATCACACTCGGGCTCGCCGTGGCCTCGCTCGGCTTCGGCCTGTTCCGGCCTGGTTTCACCGCCGGGGCATCGCTTGCGGTCAGCCGCGCCGAGCAGGGCCAATCCGCCGGGATCGTGGCTTCGGTCAACGGCGCAGCCTATATCGTCGCCCCGGCCATCGGGGTCTGGCTCTATGGCCACAACCCGTGGATCGGGTTTGGCGTGATCGAGCTGCTCTGCCTGACGGTCATCGTCCTGGGCTTCAAGGGCATGGCCCCCGACGAAGCCCTGATCGAGAAACGGCGAATCTGAACTCCGCTAGCGCTCAGAGGATCTCCAGCACCTTTTCCTGCGGACGGCAGAGCCGCACGCCCTTGTCGGTTTCGACCAGCGGGCGCTCGATTAGCTTCGGTTCCGCCGCCATAGCCGCCAGCACTTCGGCATCGCTGGCAGTGGGCAGGCCGCGCTCTTCCGCATCGGTGCCGCGCAGGCGCAGGCCCTGTTGCGGCGTGATTCCCGCGTCCCGGTAGAGCTGGGCCAGCTTTTCGGCGCTCGGCGGGTTCACCAGGTACTCAACCACGGTCACGTCGACGCCCGGCGTCTCCTGCAAAATCGCCAGCGTCTTGCGCGAGGTACCGCAGGCCGGGTTGTGCCAGATCGTTGCTTTCATTGCCGTCTCCATAGGTTGCCGCAGGCCTAGCCGTTCCGGCCGCCACTGAAAAGTGAGCGGGGTAGAATTTGATTCTTGTCAATGCGAGTCATTCTCATTATCGGCACTGTCGTTCTTGCAAATCATTCTCAATAAGGATTGACATGACCGCTTCCCCTCGCCTCCGCATTGCCCTGTCAGCCACTGTCGCCACGTTAGCAGTCGGCTGGGCAGGAGCTGCCATGGCGGAAGAAGCCGCGGCCGATGGTCCCGCGATCATCGTCTATGGCCGCCCGGACGGATACGACCTCGACAAGACCCCGACCGCGACCAAGACCGACACCCCGCTGATCGATGTGCCGCCGACGATCCACGTGATCAGCCGCGAGTTGCTTGCTGACCAGGGTGTCACC
>CAZNBX010000314.1:0-2086 GCA_964571305.1 uncultured Novosphingobium sp. | reverse complement strand
GGCCCCAGGTGTCCTTGGTCCGCTCGCGCACGGCCTTGCCGCGTTCGATGATGATCGGCTTGAAGCCCATCTGCGCGAGAATCAGCGCCGCCAGCAGCCCGCACGGCCCCGCGCCGATCACGACCGGACGCTGGCCGCTCCACCCTTCGGGCGCGACAGTCGGGAAACGATAGCCGGTGTCCGGCGTCGGCTTCACATGCGGATCGCCGGCATTGCGGGCGAGCACTTCGGCCTCGTCCCGCACCACGGCATCGATCGAATAGATCAGCTTGATCGCGTTCTTCTTGCGCGCATCGTTCCCGCGCCGGGCGACGTGGAAGCGGTCGAGCCGCTCCGGCTCAATCCCCAGCTTGCGACACAGCGCCGCCTCCAGCTCATCGGGAGCATGGTCAAGCGGCAGGGCAAGGTCGGTAACACGGATCATGCCCCGCCTTTAGGGGAGGCGAGGCGGCGGGGGAAGGGTTTGCGAAGTGCCGTCGAAGTCAGTCAGCTTTTCGCGTCTCGCGCTTTGCTGCTGCGGCTTCAACGCACATCGGCGAATAGGCTTTTGCATAAGGCTGGCCAAAACAATGTAATAATCCGCCCAGGATCCTTGCGTTGGCTTGGTTCCCTTCGCCGTCCTTGGCGCTCAAGACATCGTACGAGCTTTGCAGCAGGGCTCGACTGCGCTGGAGAAATGCCCAGGTCCCGAAAACATATGTGTTCCAATCGAAAGCTGCGTCGGCGGGCTGGCTTGACCGCTTGGCCGCAGCGATCATCATGGCAGCCGCGTGTTCAGCACCGCTCATGGCCAGGTTTTGCCCAATGTGAAAAATGACATTGCTGTGGGCTCGCTCGTCGCCGATCTGGCGCCTGGCCAGATAGTCTTGTCCAGCGTCTGCGGCTTCGCGGTGGCAGCCTCTGTTGGCGAGAGACCGCGCATTGGTGGACGACGACGGGGTGTAATCGAACTGGGGAACAGAGAGTTCCGCGTTCGCGACCTTGTCTGCCTCGGAGAGTTGGCAAGGCAAAGCTGGCTGGGCCTGCTGTGCGGCGACCCTCGCCTGCGCGACAGAGGAGCAGGAAAACAGCATCCCTGCAATTGGCGATAGAAGCGCTAATTTAAGAGGATCGCGTTTCATTGCCATAAATTTCAGAGCCAGTGCCTTGAGAACTTGGATAGGGCGACCTCAACCTGACTTAAGTAATTGATAATAAGATAAAAAAGGTAGATCCTGCAATCGTCATTTTCCCTTCCCCCTGTGATGGGGGAAGGATGGCAAGCCTTGGCGAGGGACGAGCCTAGCTGCGCCTGGATGGGGGTGTTGGGCGTGGTGGTGGAGTTCACCCCCATCCTGCCTGCGCTAGCGGGCAAGCCCGCAAGCTGCGGCGTTCTTCCCCCATCGAGGGGGAAGGGGGCGCGGTTCTTCTCCCTTGGGGGGAAGGGGTGTTGGTTTTCCTACACTTGCGGCGGCTGCTATCTTGCGCGTGGCTCTTTGCAATTGTTGCGTTCTTTCGCCGGTTCAGGCGCGGCCGTTTTTTCTTCTGCCGGCGTGCGTCCACGCGCCTCTTGCCCGCGGGCGGGGCGGTTTCGTGCGGGTTTCGGGTTGTTGGACGAAGTGGACGATGAGTCCACTGTGTCAACTTTGCTGGCTTAAAGCGGGTTGCCGTCGCGGTCGCGGTAGATGTCGCGGCGGCCGACGTGGTTGGCCGGGCCGACATAGCCGTCGGCTTCCATCCGCTCGACCCATTTGGCCGCGGTGTTGTAGCCGACGCCCAGCTGGCGTTGCAGCCACGAGGCGCTGGCCTTCTGGCTTTCGAACACGATCTGGCAGGCCTGGCGGTACTTGCGCTCTTCCGGGCTGTCGCTTGCGGTGGCGTCAAGGTCGTCGAAGCCGAAGCTGCCCTCTTCGGGTTCCTCGGTGACGCTGTCGACATATTCGGGGCTGCCCTGGCCGCGCCAGTAATCGGCGATCCGTTCAACCTCCTCGTCCGAAACGAACGGGCCGTGGACGCGGCGGATCGGGTCGGTGTTGGGCTTGTAGAGCATGTCGCCCTTGCCCAGCAGCTGCTCGGCGCCCTGCTCGCCCAGGATCGTGCGGCTGTC
>CAZNBX010000313.1:0-2088 GCA_964571305.1 uncultured Novosphingobium sp. | reverse complement strand
TGCGTAGTTCTTCGGGCAGGTCGGGGGCGAGCAGGCGGATCGCTTGCGGCAGGCTCAGCCCCACCGCGCGGCGGATCAGGTGCCGCTGGGGCAAAGGCAGGCCCGCTCCGGAAAAGGCCGCTTCCATCGCATTGATCACCCCGGCCTGACCGTCGACCAGCGTGCCGTCGCAATCGAACAGGGCGAGGCGCAGGGTCATGGCGCCAGGGTCCGCATCAGCTGGGCAATGGCCATGCTGCCTTCGCTTTCCAGCCCTTCGGCCAGGCGCTCGCGTTCGGCGCTGTCCTTGTTCTGCGACAGCTTGACCGTCTCGCGCCATGCCTGCACTTCCATCTCGAACCCGACGATCCCGGCAAGGAGGCCGCGCAGCCGGGCTGCGGGCAGCTTGTCCATGGTCCACGGCTTGCCTGTGGCAATGCGCGCCTCGAACTTGTCGGACAGGTCGGAAACCAAGGCCTGGGTGCCATCGGCATCCATCCGCCGGACCCGGCCTTCCAGCTCCAGCGCGACGTAGTTCCAGGTCGGGACCTGCTCCGCATCGGAATACCAGCGCGGGCTCACATAGCCGTCCGGGCCGTTGATCACGATCAGCGCCGTGCTCTGCGCCAGGTGCTTGGCCAGGGCATTGCCGCGCGACAGGTGGAACTGCACCGCACCGTCGCCGGTCGAAAGCAGCGCGACATGGGCGACGCGCGGGCCATCCGGGGTCTGCGCGAAGACCATGCCAAAGCCGATCTCTTCGATCAGCGTTTCCAGCAGGGCCCGGTCAGGATGGCGGAAGGCGGCGTTGGGATGCATCGCGGCTGGGCCCTCGCAATCCTTACCGCTTGACCGGCTTGGGTGAGCCCTTGCCCTTGGTCGGGCCGCGCTTGGTCGGCGGCTTGCGGGTCGCAACCTTGCCGGTGGCGCGGCCGCGCCGCTCGCCGCGGCGTTCCTTGCGGACCTGCTTGGCATGGGCCTTGGCCGCAGCCTTGGTGATTTCCTTGTCTGGGCCGGGCTTGGCCAGCACCACTTCCAGCGCGTCGCCGTCGTCCTCGTCGAACCCGAGTTGCTCAAGGCTGGCGGCGAAGTGTTCGGGCAGTTCGGCGCGCACGTCGATCAGGTCGCCATCGGGATGGTCGATGATCAGGCGGCGGGCGTGGAGGTGCATCTTGCGGCTGATCGAGCCAGAGAGGAATGCGTCTGGCCCGCCATACTTGCCGTCGCCGACAATCGGGTGGCCGATCGCGGCCATGTGGACGCGGAGCTGGTGGGTGCGCCCGGTCAGCGGTTGCAGCTCGACCCACGAGGCGCGGTTACCGGCACGGTCGATCACGCGGTAGCGGCTACGGGCCGGCTGGCCCTCGCCGCTCTTGTCGACCATCATCTTTTCACCGCCCGTGCCGGGCTGCTTGGCCAAGGGCAGGTCGATCATGCCGTCCGAGATTTCGGGCACGCCGATGACCAGCGCCCAATAGATCTTGCGCGCCGAGCGGCCGGAAAACCGCTTGGAGAAGAACGCGGCACTGCCCGGGGTGCGGGCGATCAGCAGCACGCCCGAGGTATCCTTGTCGAGCCGGTGGACCAGACGCGGGCGCGGACCATTGTCGGCAAAGGCATCGAGCAGGCCGTCGACGTGCTGGAAAGTGCCGCTGCCGCCCTGGGTCGCCAGGCCGGGCGGCTTGTTCAAAACGATGGCAGCGCGGTCCTTGCTGATCACCATCGATTCCGCCAGCGCGATCTGTTCTTCGGTCAGCGGCTTGCGGGTCTGGGTCTTCTTGTCGGGGCTATCTCCGCCGGGTGGGACGCGGATGATCTGGCCGGCGCTCAGTCGGTCGGCCGGGTCGGCGCGCTTGCCATCGACCCGGACCTGACCGGTGCGGGCCCAGCGGCTGACCGTGGCGAAACCGACCTGCGGCAGATGGCGCTTGAACCAGCGGTCAAGCCGGACGCCCTCGTCGTCGCTGCCGACGGTGAACTGGCGGACCGTGTCGGCCGGGGTCTTGGTGTGGTCGGTCATGCCAGTCCCTTTGCAATCGAAAGCCCGGCGACCAGTCCGGCAATGCTGCCGACGATCGAGATCGTGCCGTAGAGCAGGGCCGTGCCCAG
>CAZNBX010000312.1:0-2107 GCA_964571305.1 uncultured Novosphingobium sp. | reverse complement strand
TCTCCCGGTTCACGGCGAGATGCGCCACATGAAGGAACAGGCGCGGCTTGGCCGGGCGTGCGGGATCGGCAAGACGGTGGTCCAGGCAAATGGCGACCTTGTCCGCCTGGCCCCGGGCAAGCCGGGCAAGATCGACGAAGTGCGGGCAGGGCGCCTGATCCTGGATGGCGATATCATTTCGCCGGCGGACGGTGAGGCAATCGTCATGCGTCGCCGTCTGGCTGCCAACGGCTTGGTGATCGTGGTGATTGACGGCAAGGGCAGGGCACTTGTCGAAAGCGTTGGCCTGCCGCTCGACGAGGACATGGACGACTTCCTGGCCGAGGCGCGCGAAGATGTGGCTGCGGCATTGAAGAAGCTTAAGGGTGGCCAGCGCCATGACCGCGAGGCTATAACCGAAGCTGCCCGATTGGCCGCGCGGCGCGCCGCGACCCGCTGGTCAGGCAAGAAACCCCAAGTTCGCGTGATCCTCACGGAGCATTGAGACCATGAAGCTGACTTCTGCCGTCGCGATCTATTTCCTGTTCTGGGTGATGAGCGCCTTTTTCGTCCTGCCGTTCGGCGTTCGCACGCACGACGACGAGAAGGCCGAGGTCATTCCGGGCCAGGTGACGAGCGCACCGGTGAACTTCAACCCGCGCCAGGTCGCCATCCGGGCAACCTGGGTCTCCGCGGCGATCTTCGCGCTCTATTACGTCAACTACGTTAATGGCTGGCTGACCATCGAGGACATCGACGTAACGCGCTACCTGTTTTAATTGCGCAGTCGTTCGATAGCCTGGGCCAGCGCAACATAAAGCTTGCCCATGTCGGACGACAGCAGGGTTACCCCCAGCGCGTGGCCGTCACGCGTCGATAGCAATTGGCGCAGCATCGCCTCGAAATCATGGATATAGCGACTGACATGGTCGCGGAACACCCGGTCCTCTTCATAAAGACCGGCGATCGTCTTGACCTCGCCATTGTCGAGCAGGCGCACCGCACGGCGGGTGAAGATGCCGCGATCCCCCTTCAGATAGGCTGACCAGGCCGTATCGGTGACTTCGCTATCGATCACCCGGGCGATGTCGATCGCGTTGGAATTGAGGCTTTCGGTGATGAGCGCAACGCGGCGGGCAAAGTCGTTGTCTACCTGCTCTTCGGCGCGATTGCGGGCATGGGCGACGCGCTGTTCAAGATGGGCGGTCAGTTCGCTCACCTTGGCCAGTTGGTCGCGCAGGTGCATCGCTGCCTCGCGGCTGACCCCGGCGGCACTGGCGGCTGCGAGTTCAAGTTGTCCGGCAACTTCCTGCGCACGCTCGCGCATCGCCCGGTCAATAGCCGCGGCGCTTTCGTCGCCAAGTCGGGCCGCGACGTCGGCAACCGAGCTGGCGCTCATCGTGCCGAGGTTCATGACGACATCCTGCGACGACCGCTCAAGGTCCTCGATCGCTTTGCGTAGTTGGTCCTGGGCATGTTCAGCGAGTTGCAAACTTTCCGATCGGACCGTTTCAAGGGAACGGCTCATGGCGTCTAGCGCCTCGCTTTGACGGGCGCTTCCTGTATCCAGTTGCTCCGACAGTGTTTCGACCCGTTCGATGGCTCCCTGCAAGGTGTCCGCCCCGCGATCGATCTGGGTGACGATCCTATCGCCGCTCTGTTCAGCCTCGCTCAGTTCCTGCCGAAGGGCTGAAACACGGCTTTCGACCGTCGTCAGCTTGGTTTCACTGACTGCCATCGCCTGGGGCAGATCGTTTGAGGAATGCTGGACGCTGGCCTGGATCAGTTCGAGCAAGCGGACACTGCTGTCGGTAAGGTCGGCAACGGCACGGTCGGTTCCATCGAGGGTCTCACGGCTCGCCGCAAGTTTTTCAGCCAACTGGACGAGGCTCTGCCCAACGCGGTCTTCGGCTTCCCCGCTCAGTGCGGTTACTTCGTCGAGACGTCGCGCGAGCAGTTCAAACTGATCAACTACGGATTGGCTTTGCGCCACCAGATCGCGGCCGTGCTGCTCTTGAGCCGCCCGACGTTCATCGATTTGCAAATCGAGGTTTTCCAACTGACTTGAAAGGCTCGCGATGAATTCCGCGTGTCGGCCTTCAAAGTCTTGCTGGCGCTTGTCGAGTTC
>CAZNBX010000311.1:0-2117 GCA_964571305.1 uncultured Novosphingobium sp. | reverse complement strand
CGGACGGCGCTATGACGGGTTCATCCTCGATCCGCCCAAGTTTGGACGCGGACGCGAAGGCGAAGTCTGTCGTCGGGAAGAGCATCTGCCAGGGTTGGTCGCCGATTGTCGCCAGTTGCTCGATGCCGACAGCCGTTTCCTGTTCCTTACGGTTTATGCCGTGCGGATGAGCTCGCTGGCGCTTGCCGGGCTGCTCGATGAAGTATTCGCCGACCTTCCCGGGCGAATCGAACATGGCGACCTGGCCGTGCACGAGGACGGCGAGGGCGGACGCCTGCTGCCCACCGCGATCTTCGCGCGCTGGACCAACGACTGAGTTTTGAGAAGGGCACTGCGATGGCCGACAGCCTGATCCTTGAGGTTGGCAATTTTGAGCACGATGTCCTGACCGGCATCTATTCGGAAGAGACCGGCCGCCCGCAGCCGCTGCGCTTTACCATCACCGCGCGGCTCAAGCCTGCGCCGCGCTATCTGCCGGACACCCCGCTTGAGGCGAGCAAGAACTACATGGACCTCAAGTTCGCGGCTTCGGAAGCGCTGCCGCAGGGCGTGCATTTCAAGCTGATCGAGGCCGTTGCCGATCACATCTGCGATACCCTGTTCGTCCAGGACGAGCGCGTGATGGAAGTGACGGTAAAAATCGTGAAGCTGGCGATCAGCGAGAATGGCGAGGAAATCGGCATGACCCTGACGCGGGAACGCCGCTGATGCAGCGGCTGGACGTCACCGGCCTGCCGGACGTGCCCAGTGCCGCAGCGGCCGCATTCTACAGCGAATGGCTGGGCCAGGTGCAGGCCAAGCTTGCGCAGGGCTCGCTGGCGCTGATCTTTCCGCCTGCCGGTCATGACCATGCGGCGTGGCGGCTGAGTGCCGTCCAGACCCTGGCGCGGGAAAATGCTCCGGCCCGATTGAACGCCATTGCCAGCGATGATCCGGCAGCGATTGCCGAGGCGCTGGCCTATCTTGGCGCTGCCGATGGGATTACCGGGCAGTATCTGCCGCTGGATAGCGTCGGGGCGGGTTAGGCCCGCGTCACTTAGCGCTCCAATCCACCCTTCAGCGAATCGAGGACGCTGTCCTGAGCGGCGATGATGGCGAGCGCCTTTTGCCGCGTCGCTTCAATGCCGGTCACGTCCCGGCCTTCGGTGCGGGCGTCGGCATAGATCGAATCGAGCTGGGCCATGGAGACCATCGCCTCCGCGCGGGCGGATTCGAGTTCGGCAATAGCGACCGATGCAACCGACCAGGCCTCGCTACCCATGGCCGCCTTGCGCGCCGCGCCGACCAGCGTGCGGGCGCGGGCGATCTTGGTGGCGAAACGGTCGTCGGCCGTGGAAACCTGCGCCAGCAGCCCGTCGAGGCGGCTGACGGTGGCGGGATCGAGCGGGGCCGGGGCTGGCGGCGGTGGCGGCGTGGCCGGCGGCCAGGTCGCGGTAATCCGCTCTGCCGGGCGCTTGGCCAGCGAGGGATAGGCGCCTTCGTCCGAAGCGCAGGCGCCAAGGGCCAGTGTTGCCGAGGCAAGCAAGAGCGGGGTAATGCGGCAAACCATAGTTCCTGTCCCTTAGCACGGTTGGAAAAGCGCGCCAGACCGACTCTTCTTGCGTTGACAGTGGGGGGACCTTTGGCTAGGGGCAGCCCTTCTTTGGAACCCCAGCTTCGGTTGGGGTCAGATCCGCTGCCCGAATCTCCGGGTGGTTTGATGAAATGAACGGATAAGGGCACCATGTTCGCAGTTGTGCGCACGGGCGGCAAACAATACCGGGTTGCCGCCGGAGACAAGATCGCGGTTGAAAAGCTGGCTGGTGAAGCCGGTGAAACCATCACCCTGGGTGACGTCCTGCTGGCCGGTGACGGCGGCGAAGTGAAGGATGCCAAGGGCGTCGTCGTTTCGGCCGAGATCATCGCTCAGGCGAAGTCGGAAAAGGTGATCGTTTTCAAGAAGCGTCGCCGCCACAACTATCGCCGTCGCAACGGGCATCGCCAGCAGATGACCCTGCTGCGCATCGTTTCGGTTGGCGCCGAAGCCAAGAAGGCTGCGCCCAAGAAGGAAGCCGCTCCCAAGGCCGAAGCCGCCGCCCCCGCCGCCGAGGCTGCCGCTGAAAAGCCGGTCAAGAAGG
>CAZNBX010000310.1:0-2125 GCA_964571305.1 uncultured Novosphingobium sp. | reverse complement strand
CTGGACTGGCGATGTGCTCCTGAAGGGCGACGGCTGGAACGCAATGCTGGCGGGGTGCTGGACTTCTTCAATATGTTTTCGGGCGGCGCGCTGTCGCAGTATAGCCTGATCACCCTTGGCGTCATGCCCTACATCACCTCGTCGATTGTGGTTCAGCTGGCCGCTTCGCTCCATCCTTCGCTGATGGCGCTGAAGAAGGAAGGCGAGAGCGGTCGGCGCAAGCTTAACCAGTATTCGCGCTATGGCGCAGTCTTCCTCGCCATCATCCAGGGCTATGCGGCGCTTCGTGCGGCAGAAGTCCAGGGTTTTGCAATTGATCCTGGCCCACTGTTCTATGTGGCAGGACTGGTCTCGCTGGTCGGTGGCACGATGTTCCTGCTGTGGCTGGGTGAGCAGATCACCAGCCGCGGCATTGGCAACGGTACCTCGCTGATCATCATGGCCGGCATCGTTGCGCAGATGCCGACGTTCATTTCGAACCTGTTTGAGGGCGGACGCACCGGCTCGATTTCCGGTTTCCTGATTGTTGGCCTGATTGTCCTGCTCGTCGGCCTGGTCCTGATGATCTGCTTTATGGAGCGCGCAACACGGCGCCTGCTGATCCAGTATCCCAAGCGGGCCAGCCAGAATGGCATGATGCAGGCTGATCGCAGCCACTTGCCGCTGAAGCTCAACACCGCTGGCGTCATTCCGCCGATCTTTGCCAGCTCGTTGCTGCTGTTGCCGCTGACGATCACGCAGTTCGCCGGCAATTCCATCTCGCCGGATTCGACCTGGGGCTCGTTCATTGTCGGGATCAACCAGTATCTTGGCCACGGCAAGCCGGTGTTCATGCTGCTTTATGCGCTTGGCATCATCTTCTTCACGTTCTTCTACACGGCTGTCGTGTTCAATCCTGAAGAGACTGCCGAGAACCTGAAGCGCAATGGCGGCTTCATCCCCGGCATTCGTCCCGGCAAGAACACCGCGACCTACCTCGACTATGTCCTGACCCGCATCAGCGTGATCGGCGCAATCTACCTCACCGTGGTTTGCGTTGTTCCGGAGTGGGTCATTGCTCAGACCGGCGTGCGCCTGTTCTTTGCTGGCGGCACGAGCCTGCTCATCGTGGTGAACGTGACGGTCGATACGATTACCCAGATCCAGTCGCACCTGCTGGCTCACCAGTATGGTGACTTGATCAAGAAGGCCAAGCTCAAGGGCCGGATGCGCTGACCCAAATAGAGGGAGGGGAACTGTCGTGAACATCATTCTGCTCGGACCGCCGGGAGCCGGCAAAGGCACCCAGGCCCAGCGTCTCGTCGAGAAGTTTGGCATGCGTCAGCTTTCGACCGGGGACATGCTGCGTGCCGCGGTCAAGGCAGGAACGCCGGTCGGCCTCCAGGCAAAGGCAGTGATGGAGCGCGGTGAACTTGTCTCGGACGAGATTGTCTCTGCCCTGATCGGTGAAGAGCTCGACGCCATGGGGCCGGGGACCGGTGCGATCTTCGACGGCTATCCGCGCACGGCAGCCCAGGCTGAATCCCTTGATGTGCTTCTGGCGGACCGTGGCCGCAATCTCGATCACGTGGTTGAGCTTGAAGTCGATGAAGACGCCTTGGTTGAGCGCATCTGCGGCCGCTTCACCTGTGCCAATTGCGGCAAGGGCTATCACGACAAGTTCGAGCAGCCGAAGCAGCCGGGTGTATGCGACAAGTGCAGCAGCACCGAATTCAAGCGTCGTCCCGACGACAACGAGGAAACGGTCCGTACCCGTATGGCCGAGTACCGCGCGAAGACTGCCCCGATCCTTCCTATCTATGACGCGCGCGGCATTGTAACCCGGGTTAATGGCATGGCGGATATCGACCAGGTGACCGCGGCAATCGAACGGGCTCTGTCGGCCTGAACCGAATCCGACGCTGACATGCGCGCTCTGCCGTTCTGGGGCAGAGGCGTTGACATGCGCGCCGAATCGCCTTAAGCGCCGCGTTCACTCGAAAGAACGGGTCCAGTCTGGCAGGCGAAAGCGTGAAGCGCGCCGACCAGGCTTTTTGCCGTTCCGAAAGTGAAGCGTTGAGATGGAGGGCCGCATCCGCTGCCCTCTGTGGAGCATGGAGAACTAAGTGGCTCGTATTGCCGGGGT
>CAZNBX010000309.1:0-2127 GCA_964571305.1 uncultured Novosphingobium sp. | reverse complement strand
GAAAAATTGAAACTTCAGCTGATCTACGATAGATAAAATTTATGATAAAGCGATCTCACCTGCGCCAGTTCCTGGCCGTTGTCGATGCGGGCAGCTTTACCCAGGCAGCGACGCGGATGCGGCTGACCCAGCCGACCTTGTCGCTGGGCATTGCCGAACTGGAGCGGCTGGTCGGCGCGCAACTGATCGTGCGCGACCGGCGGCACTTGCGCCTGACCGAGGCAGGGGGGAGGTTCCTGCCCATCGCCCGCGACCTGGAGCAGAAATTTGCCGAGGCCGACCGCTTTGCCGAGCGGCGCGCGCTCGACTGGCCCGAGGTCAAGCTGGGCCTGATCAAGACCCTGCCAGGCCGGGCAGTGCAGGCCATGGTGCAGGCTCTGCTCCCACAGTGCAGTGTCGAGCTGATCGAGGGAACCGACAGCGAACTGCGCGCGGCGCTGAGCGACGGGCGGCTCAACGCGATGATCGGCTTGCTGCGCGCAGGTGAGGAGAGCGAGGGCGTGATTGCGCTGCACGACGAGCCTTACACCATGCTGGTCGCAGCCGCGCATCCACTGGCTGGGCGGGGTGAGGTCGCGCCGGAGGATCTGGCGGCGGAAGTGATGATCGCGCGACGCAGCTGCGAAGTGCTCGACCAGACCAGCCGGTTCTTCACCCGCCATCAGGTCCGTCCGCGCTTTTCGCTGCGCAGCGAGAGCGACGAGCGCTGCCTGCAGATGGTCGCGGTGGGTCTGGGCATTACCACGGCCCCGGCCAGCTTGCAGGCGGATGGAACGGTGCCACTGGCCGTGACCGGCTACGACTTCCGCCGCCGCCTTGGCCTGCGGCTGGGGCCGGTCGATGCACGGGTTGCGGAGCGGCTCAAAAGCGCCGCTGCCGCCTTTGCCGCCGCGCTCTAGCGGTCAGAGCGTCTTGATGATTCCGGAGAAATCGACGCCCGCGTTCCCGGCGTTGGCGAAGGCTTCGTAAAGCTCTTCCGCGCGCTGGCCCATCGGGACATTGGCCCCGGCGGTCTGGGCGGCTTCCATCGCCAGCTTGAGGTCCTTGAGCATCAGGCCAGCGGCAAAACCGCCCTGGTAGCCGTTGTCTGCCGGGGACTGCGGGCCGACGCCCGGGACCGGGCAATAGGAGGTCATCGACCAGGACTGGCCCGACGCCTTACTGGAAATGTCGAAGAAAGTCTGCAGGTCCAGCCCCAGCTTTTCAGCCAAGGCAAAGGCCTCGCAAGTGGCGATCATCGTCGCGCCAAGGATCATGTTGTTGCAGATCTTGGCCGCCTGGCCCGCGCCGCTGGCACCGGCATGGATCACCGCCTTGCCCATGGCGGCAAGGATCGGTTCGGCCTTGGCAAAGGCATCCGCGCTGCCGCCGACCATGAAGGTCAGGGTCCCGCCATTGGCCGCGGCGATACCGCCCGAGACCGGCGCGTCGACCATTTCGTATCCGGCAGTGCTGGCCGCTTCGGCAACCTTGCGAGCAGTGGCGACGTCGATGGTCGAGCAGTCGAGCAGCAGGGCCGAAGTGGGGGCGTGGCCGATCACGTTGGCGGTGAATACGCTTTCCACGATCTTGCCATTGGGCAGCATCGAGACGACCGCTTCGGCGCCCTGAACCGCTTCCTGAACCGAGGTATAGGTTTGGCAGCCATTCTCCTTGGCGCGGGCAAGGGCCTCGGGTGAAAGGTCAAAGGCGTGAACCTCGTGCCCGGCCTTGGCCAGGTTGGCTGCCATGCCGCCGCCCATGTTGCCCAGACCGATAAAGGCGATCCTGCTCATCTCTATACTCCTCAAACTGGTCCGGGTTACTGACGCAGCAGATCGCGGCCGACGATCATCCGCATCACCTGGTTGGTGCCTTCCAGGATCGAATGGACCCGAAGGTCGCGCCAGAAGCGTTCGATCGGATAGTCGCGCAGATAGCCATAGCCGCCGAACAGTTGCAGCGCGTCGTTGACGATCTTGCTGCCGTTGTCGGTCGCCAGGCGCTTGGCCATGGCGGAAAAGCGGCTCTTGTCCGGCGCATTGGCATTGACCTTGGCCGCGGCGAGGTAAAGCAGCGCGCGGGCGGCCTCTAGGTCGGTCGCCATGTCGGCCAGCATGAACTGGGTGTTCTGGAAATCGGCGACTG
>CAZNBX010000308.1:0-2154 GCA_964571305.1 uncultured Novosphingobium sp. | reverse complement strand
CGCCGCTCTTCGCGTTAGGCACTGCGACAGGCGCAGCGTTTTACCTTATACTTGAGGCCGCCTTCTGAAAGCCTAATCCTTCATTAGTTCCCGCACGAACCCGATCAGCCCCGTCTGGCGCGCGCGGCGCATGCGTTCGGCATGGAGGATTTCGCAGACCTGCGCATAGCATGATTCGACATCGTCATTGACCACGACATAGTCATAGCCATCCCAGTGGCTGATTTCGGCCCGGGCGCGTTCCATGCGGGCAGCGATCACTTCCGGGCTATCGGTGCCCCGGCCGTTCAGGCGGCGCTGCAGTTCTTCCAGACTGGGCGGCAGGATGAAGACGCGAACCACGTCGACTTCCATCTTCTGGTACAGCTGCTGGGTGCCCTGCCAATCGATGTCGAACAGATAGTCCTGCCCTTCGCGCAGACCGGCCTTCACCTGGGCCTTGGGCGTGCCATAGGAATTGCCGAAGACGGTCGCCCATTCCAGGAACTCGCTGTTCTCGACCATTTGATCGAACTGTTCCTGGCTGACGAAGTGGTAATCCTTGCCGTCGACCTCGCCCTCGCGCATCGGGCGGGTCGTGGCCGAGACCGAAAGCTTGATCTCAGGATCGCGCTGCAACAGCATCCGGCTGATCGTGGTCTTCCCCGCGCCAGAGGGCGAGGAAAGGATGAACATCAGTCCGCGGCGCTGGAGCGTATTGGTAGCCATGCGCGCTGATGGCGCAGGGCTGGGCAGAAAATCAAGCCTCGTCCGCGCCCTTTTCCGCCTGTTTGGCAATGGCCTTGCGCCCTTCGGCGCGGGCAGCGGCCTTGCCCTTGCGGCGGTCGTAGAGGGTTTTGGCCAGCAAGCCGCCGCCGATAACCAGCGCGCCGGGCACCGAGCGGGTCGCAATCCGGGCGATTGCAGTACCGACCAGGGTCTGCGCCATGCTGCGCCCCTTGACCAGGTTCTTGGCGTCGTTCTTGGAGTACTTCGCGCCGAGCAGCGTCCGTTCGACCGCATGGCGCAGCAACTGCCCGCCACTGCGCAGGGCGAAATCGGCGATGATCAGGTTGGTCATCGGGTTCGGGCTGGGGCTGGGGGCCTGGTCGGTGGCGGTTTCCAGCGCGTCCTTCGCGGCTTTCTTCCCCCTGCCGATCACACCCTTGGCCATGGCTATTTCTTTCTTCCGAAATCGACGGTCACCACATTGGAACCGTCATCCGGGCCAACGATTGGCGCCTCGCTTTGTTCATCGTCGTATTCAGACGTTTCGTCTTCCGGCAGGACCGCCTGGAACTGCAGGCCAAAGTCCACCGCCGGATCGACGAAGGCGGTGATCGCCGAATAGGGAACCACCAGCTTGGTCGGAATCTGGTTGAACGACAGACCGACCGAGAACAGTTCGGGTTCGACCGTCAGGTCCCAGAACTTGTTCTGCAGGACGATGGTCATCTCGTCAGGAAAGCGTTCCTTCAGGTGGGTGGGAATGTCCACGCCGGGGGCGCCGGTCTTGAAGGTGATGTAGAAATGGTGATCGCCCGGCAGCATGCCGCCGCTATCGACGACCTGGCCCAGGACCCGGCCGACCACGGCGCGCAGGGCCTCTTGCACGATTTCATCATAGGGGATCAAGCTGTCGGGCATCTCATTCATGAACCCCAAGTGGCGTTCACCGGCCTCAGGGTCAAGGGGGGAAAGGGATTGCGCCCGCCCGATTCCGGCCTATAGGCCGTTCCCCATGCGGACGGCACGCATTGCGCGGAAAACTCACGAAACCGATATCCTCGTCGAAGTGAATCTCGATGGGACCGGTGCCTATGACGTTTCAACCGGGATCGGCTTTCTCGATCACATGATCGAACAGTTCAGCCGTCACTCGCTGATCGACCTGAAATGCCACGGGAAGGGCGACCTCCACGTAGACCAGCACCACACGACCGAAGACAGCGCCATCGCCATTGGCCAAGCGATCAGCCAGGCCCTGGGCGACAAGGCCGGGATCGGCCGTTACGGCACCGCCTATAGCCCAATGGACGAAGCCCTGGCCCGCGTCGCACTCGACATTTCCGGTCGCCCGTGGTTGGTCTGGAACGCCAGTTTCACCCAGGAACGCCTTGGCGCAATGGATACCGAGCTGTTCGAACACTGGTTCCAGTCGGTCGCGCAGGCGGT
>CAZNBX010000307.1:515-2160 GCA_964571305.1 uncultured Novosphingobium sp. | reverse complement strand
GCCAACAAGCTGGCCGGGATGCTGATCTTCGAGGATCGCAATTCACAGGGCAGCAACACCAACAGGATCAACGGCAATGCGGCAACCGTGCTGAATGGCACAATCTACCTGCCTCGCAGTTCGATCGATTTCACCGGTACGGCATCGGTTACCAGCCAGTGCCTGATGATTGCTGCAGCGACGATCAAGATAACCGGCACGGCCAATATGTCATCGTTCTGCCCGGCCGGCGTGACCGAGGACACCATTGTCGCCAACGAGATCAGCAAGGTAAAACTGGTAGTCTGATGAACCGGCTTCCAACCCTCAAGCGCCTGGGTGCGGACGATAGCGGGGCCTTTGCCATCGAAACCGCGATCGTGGCCCCGCTGCTTCTGCTGATGAGCCTTGGGGCTTACCAGATCAGCATGCTGGTCGCTCGGCAGACGGAACTTCAGTCCGCCCTTGCCGAAGCGGAAGCCATTGCCTTGGCGAGCGATCCTGACACTGCAGCAGAGCGCACCGTTCTGCAAAATGTGCTGATGACTTCGACAGGGCTTCCGATCGAAAACGTGACGGTGGAAGAAGCCTATCGCTGCGGTGATTCCACCACCTACACTGCCCTCTCGACCAGCTGCGCAACCGGCACGGTCATGTCGAGCTTCGTGAAAATCCGGGTGACCGATACCTTCAACCCGACCTGGACCAAGTTCGGGCTGGGATCGGCGATCCAGTTCGACCAGACGCGCTACGTTCTCTACAAACAGGCGACCAAGGCATGATTGGTGATTGGCTCGCCCGGGTCCGAAAGGACGACACTGGCTCCGTATTGGTCGAATTCGCGATTATCGGGCCCGCAATGCTGGCGATGATGCTGGCGGTGTTCCATATCGGCATCGGCATGCAGAACTACAACGCAATGCGCTCCATTGCCGCTGAAACTGCGCGCCACGCGATCGTCAATTACCAGACGGGCAACAAGCTCAGCAATTTGCAGTTGGCCGACCATGCCAAGACCGTAGGCATCAGCCCACCCTACAGCCTTCAGTACGATCGCCTGGCGGCAAATGTCAGTGACGCGGCAGTCCAGCGCGTATCTGGGGCCAAGGAGTTGACGGTAACGCTGACCTATCGCGTCCCGACGGTCCTGGCAGTTATTGGCATCGGCGACATTCCGATGTCCTTCAGTCGGCCAATCTTTGTGATCACAAGCCCCACGACCTGACGTCGCCGAAGCCCTATTGTAAATCCGTCGCCGCCGGAAAGCGGACGGCTACGGATTGTCCCAATGCCTAGCGGTAGCAGACCTTGCGCACGGCCGCGACGATGCGTGGCGCGTCGATGATCGCGGCCTTTTCCAAGTTAGCCGCATAGGGCAGCGGCACGTCCTCATCGCAGACCCGCAGGACGGGTGCGTCGAGGTGATCGAAGCCATCTTCCATGCAGATCGCCATGATCTCAGAAGCGATCGAGCAGACCGGCCAGCCTTCCTCGGCAATGACGAGGCGGTTGGTCTTCGCCAGCGAGGTGAGCACAGCCTCCTTGTCGAGCGGACGCAGGGTGCGCAGATCGAGAACTTCGGCCTCGATCCCTTCAGTCGCCAGCGTTTCGGCGGCTTCAAGGGCAAGCCCGACGCCAATCGAGTAGGACACGATGGTGACATCGT
>CAZNBX010000307.1:0-505 GCA_964571305.1 uncultured Novosphingobium sp. | reverse complement strand
TGCCGGAAGTTCGAAACTACGGCCATAGACCAGCTCGTTCTCGAGGAAGACGACCGGGTCTTCGCTGCGGATCGCTGCCTTGAGCAGGCCCTTGGCGTCCGAAGCGTCGTACGGCGCAATCACGATCAAGCCCGGAACGCTGGCGTACCACGGAGCATAGTTCTGGCTGTGCTGCGCGCCGACACGGCTTGCCGCCGCATTCGGGCCACGGAACACGACCGGACAGCGCATCTGACCGCCAGACATGTAATTGGTCTTGGCTGCCGAGTTGATGACGTGGTCAATCGCCTGCATGGCGAAGTTGAATGTCATGAACTCGACGATTGGGCGCAAGCCGCCCATCGCCGCGCCAACCCCGATCCCGGCAAAGCCGTATTCGGTAATCGGCGTGTCGATCACCCGCTTGGGACCGAATTCGTAGAGCAGGCCCTGGGTCACCTTGTAGGCGCCCTGATACTGGGCAACTTCCTCGCCCATCACGAAGACGCGTTCATCCCGGCGCATT
>CAZNBX010000306.1:1635-2162 GCA_964571305.1 uncultured Novosphingobium sp. | reverse complement strand
ACCAGGACGCGCTGCCGACCAGCCTTGAAGCTGTCGTGACCGAAGGGGCCAAGGCTAGCCGCTTTTCCGGCAAGGCCGGGCAATTGCACGAAACCTTTGTCAGCCGCGACGGTGCGGTCGTCCGTCTCGCCCTGGCCGGAGCTGGAGAGTTTGGTAGCAAGGACCGCTCCGCCGCGCTGGAAAAGGCGGGCGCCGCGATCACCGCAAAGTATCTGGCTTCGGGCGAGCAGGCCGTGACGATTGACTTCACTGGCACTAAGCTTTCGGCAGGCGATGTTGCCTCGGTCCTGCTCGGCGCGCGGCTGCGCGGCTGGCGCTATGACAATTACCGCACCAAGCTGACCGACGATCAGAAGGTCAGCCTGACCACGATCCAGGTCGCCGGTGCGCCGGAAGGGGCGCAGGCCGCCTGGGAAGTCGAAGCGGCCCTGTCCGACGGGATCGCATTCACCCGCGAGCTGGTCACCGAACCGGCCCACGTGCTCTACCCGGGAAGCTTCGTCGAACGCGCCCAGGCGCGGCTGGAA
>CAZNBX010000306.1:0-1625 GCA_964571305.1 uncultured Novosphingobium sp. | reverse complement strand
TTCTTCGAGCTGCCCGACTCACCCGAGATGGGCCGCGACGCCAACACCCCGCCGTGGGTGCAGCACCTCGCGTTCAAGGTCGGCAGCGTGGACGAACTGCTCGCGGCCAAGGCGCGGCTGGAAGCGGCTGGGGTCAAGGTTCGCGCGCTGGACGAGGTTGAAATGGCCAAGCTCGGCATGGGTGCGCTGCTTGGCGTGGCGCAGGGTTCGGTGCGCAAGCCGCGCCTGCTGGTGATGGAATGGCACGGCGGCAAGCCAGGTGAAAAGCCGACTGCCTTCGTCGGCAAGGGCGTGACCTTCGACACCGGCGGGATCAGCCTGAAGCCGCCCGCGGGCATGGAAGACATGAAGTGGGACATGGGCGGGGCAGGGGCCGTGACCGGCGCGATGCTCGCGATTGCCAAGCGCAAGGCCAAGGCCAACGTGGTCGCGGTCTGCGGCCTGGTTGAAAACATGCCCGACGGCAATGCCCAGCGCCCCGGCGACGTGGTCACCACCATGTCGGGCCAGACGGTCGAAGTGATCAACACCGACGCCGAAGGGCGCCTGGTGCTGTGCGACGCAATCACCTGGACGCAGAAGGAATTCAGCCCGGCCGCAGTCATCGACCTTGCCACTCTGACCGGTGCAATGATCATCTCGCTGGGTCACGAGCATGGCGGGATCTTCTCCAACGACGATGCGCTGGCCGACAAGCTGGTTGCCGCGGGCAAGGCTTCCGGTGACAAGCTGTGGCGCTTCCCGCTGGGTCCGGCCTATGACAAGCTGATCAACTCGCCGATTGCCGACATGAAGAACGTTGGCCCGCGGGAAGGCGGCTCGATCACGGCGGCGCAGTTCATCCAGCGCTATGTCGACAAGGGCACGCCCTGGGCACACCTCGATATCGCGGGCATGGTCTGGGCCAACAAGCCCGGCCAGACCTGGGACAAGGGCGCGACCGGCTTTGGCGTGCGCGTGCTCGACCGCTTCGTGCGGGACAATCTCGAGGCATAGGACCAGCTTGCGCGTCGATTTCTACCAGCTCAGCCAGACCCCGGTCGAAGGTGCCTTGCCGCAGCTAGCGGGCAAGATGCGCGAGGCCGGGGCGCGGGTGCTGGTGGTCTCGGCGGATGACGGGCAACTGGCTCGGATCAGCGACGCCTTGTGGGCGGTGAAGGCCGATTTTCTGGCTCACGCCCCGGCGGGCGGACCGCACGATTCGCGTCAGCCGATCCTGCTCTCGGATAATCTGGCCAATCCCAACGGCGCGACGTTCCTGGCCCTGGCCGACGGCCTGTGGCGCGACGGCGCCGAAGCATTCGAACGGGTATTCCTGCTGTTCGATGGCTCGACTATTGACGGTGCCCGTGCCACCTGGCGCAGCCTGGACGGGCGCGAAGGGCTGGAGCGGCACTATTGGCGGCAGCTTGCCCCGGGCAAGTGGGAAAAGGCTGGCTGACCCAATGATACGGCCAAGCGGGCCAGAGTTCTTGCAGTGCAGCATTTTCCCGGCTAGTGGCGCGGCCACATTCAAAACTTACAATTCGCAAGGACGAACACCATGGCGGTTACCCGCACCTTTTCGATCATCAAGCCCGACGCGACCCGCCGCAATCTGACCGGCGCCGTCACCAAGATGCTGG
>CAZNBX010000305.1:0-2164 GCA_964571305.1 uncultured Novosphingobium sp. | reverse complement strand
GGAAGCCGGTCGCCATGTAGAAGGCCGAGCTGTAGGTGTTACCGCCGAAGTCGAACGGCGCGTGGGCATATTCGAAAGCCTGGATCGAGCTGAACAGCAGGCCCAGCGCGATGGTCGCCCACAGGCCCTTCTTCAGGCCGGCGCGGTCACCGTGGATCAGGCTGTGGTGGGCCCAGGTCACCGTGGTGCCCGAGCACAGCAGGATCAGCGTGTTGAGCAGCGGCAGGTCGAACGGGTTCATCACCGCTTCGATCGCCTTCGACGGGAAGACCCCGCCGGTCACTTCCGAAAGCGCATTCGGGAACAGCGAAAAGTCGAAGAAGGCCCAGAACCAGCCAACGAAGAACATAACTTCCGAAGCGATGAAGGTGATCATGCCATAGCGCAGGTGCAGCTGCACGACCGGGGTGTGATAGCCTGCCTTCGCTTCGCGAACGACCTTGCTCCACCACAGGAACATGCTGGCCAGAACGCCCATGAAGCCAAGCATCAGGACGAACTTGCCGGAAGGGCCTGCCCAGTCCGGGTGCATGAACATCACGCCGCCGCTGGTCATCAGCACCGCGGACATCGATGCCATGAACGGCAGATAATCCGGATCGAGGATATGAAAATCGTGGTTCTTGCTACCGGCCATGGTGCTTCGGTTCCCTATAAAGCCTTGTGCCGGGCGGCACTCCGCCCCCCTGGATTCTGATCGCCCTTATCGCGCCGCAAGTCGCCGGTCCAGCCCATTTGCGGCGACTTTAACAGCCGCGCTCTGATCTGCGGACGTGTGGAACGTGTAGCTGAGCGTGATCTGCTTGATTCCAGCCGCCTCAGGATCCTTCAGGATCGCCGGATCAACGTAGTATTGCACCGGCATTTCAACCTTTTCACCCGGCTTCAGCGTTTGCTGGTTGAAGCAGAAGCAATGGACCTTGTGGAAGTATTTTCCAGCCAGTTCCGGCTGCACGTTGAACGATGCCACGCCGGTGATCGGCTTCGCCGAGAGGTTTTCCGCCGAGTAGAACGCCATCTTGCGGGTGCCGATGGCCATTTCCTGCGTCACTTGTGACGGCTCGAACTTCCACGGCAAGTCCGGATCGGTGTTGCTGTCGAACCGGACCGAGATCTTTTCCGTACCGATCTGGATCCTGGCGACATCCTCGACCGTGGCGCGCTGCGTCGTGCCGCCAAAGCCGGTAACCTGGCAGAACAAGCGGTACAGCGGGACCGCGGCATAGCCCATGCCCAGCATGGCGAGGGCCCCGGCAGCGGCAATCAGCCCGGTCCGCCGGTTACGATTTTCAACAGAAGGTGCGCTGGCCATGGCTCAACCCATTTTTGCGATGGTGATGGCGAAAAACAGCACGACCAGTCCGAGCAGGACCAGGCCAAGGGCGCGGTTGCGCCCGGCGATGATGCGCTTGCGCTGTTCCTGCGGGTCGAGGGAGTTCGGGTCCATGCGTGTCATCCAACCAAGTAACGGTCCGCCACAAGCATGGCGAACAAGGCGAAGAGATAAAGCACCGAGAAAGCGAACAACCGCTTTTCGGGCCGCATGTCGTTATCCCCCGCCTCGCCGCGGAACACCGCGACGCGCAACGACAGCAACAAGAATATAGCCGAAAGCAGCAGCGCAGCAGCCCCATACAGCCACCCAGCCACACCCAGCCAGAACGGCGCCAAGCTGATCGGCAGCATCAGCACCGCGTAGACCAGAATCTGCCGCCGCGTCGACTTGTGTCCGGCCACGACGGGCATCATCGGGATACCGGCCTTGGCATAATCGGTCTCGACGAACAGCGCGAGTGCCCAAAAGTGCGGCGGCGTCCAGAAGAAGATGATCGCGAACAGGAGGACCGGCATCAGGGTCACTTCGCCGGTCGCGGCGATCCAGCCGATCATCGGCGGGAACGCCCCTGCTCCGCCACCAATCACGATGTTCTGCGGCGTGCGCGGCTTGAGCCAGATCGTATAAATCACCGCATAGTAGAAGATCGAAAAAGCCAGGATTGCGGCGGCCAGCGGACCGACCGCAAGGCCCATCACCAGCACCGAACCGATCGACAGCGCCACGCCGAAATCGCGCGCCGAGGTTCGCTCCATCCGCCCAGCCGGAAGCGGGCGCGCGGCCGTGCGCTTCATTTTCGAATCAAGATCGGCTTCCCACCACTGGTTG
>CAZNBX010000304.1:1694-2200 GCA_964571305.1 uncultured Novosphingobium sp. | reverse complement strand
TTTGCCGACGGCAACCCGCTGTTCGACAACGAAGAGCCGAGCGAAGCCTGCAAGGCAACGCTGGAATTCTGCCGCAACTTCGAAGAAGCCGGCTTCCGCACCCAGGCATTCGTTGATGAACTGGTCAAGCACGACCTGCTGATGGACGGTGAAGTCGCGATCCAGCAGCAGGGCAACGAGCAGCCGTTCATCTATCGCGGCTTCAAGATGGTCGATCAGGAAAAGCTCCGCGACCTGCGCGGCGACGTTCTGCGTTCGATGAACCAAAGCGGGATGCTCGCCCTGATCTTCGCCCACCTCTTCAGCCTTGAACTGATGAGCGAAGTGTTCGGCCGCCAGGTCCAGCAGGGTAAGGGTCCGGTTCCCGCTCCGGCGGCCTGATCCCCCGGCTTCAGCGGCCTGACCCGGTCGGGCCGACCTTTGGGCTAAGCCATTCTACCTGTCCCGGCCCTTGCAAGAGGGCCGGGACAAGTCTATCTTGAACCCTGTCTTGCCGGTGCTTCCCT
>CAZNBX010000304.1:0-1655 GCA_964571305.1 uncultured Novosphingobium sp. | reverse complement strand
ATGTGCCCCTCCTCCCTGAACCTTGGCCACCTCGTGCATCTGCACGAGGTGGTTTTTTATGGCGCTATTCCGCCGCATTGCTCCAACTTGCCAAGCGCCCGAAGTCGGCAACTTCGGCGGCAAGACGGCGGACCAACTCGGTCAAGAGGTCGACCATCGCAGCAAAGCCCTCCCCGGGTTCAGCAAGCCGCGAGTCGAGATAGCTTGATCGGTCTATTTCCAGCTGCAAGGCGTGGATGCCGTCGCCAGGAGCGCCATGGCGTTCCAGCACGTAACCGCCGGCATAGGGCCGATTATGGGCGGCCCCGCGCCGCATCTCCGCAAAATAGCCGAAACAGCTCGCCACCAGCGCGCCGTGGCAGGATGTCCCGAAGCGATCGCCCAGCACGAACTCGGGTGCAGGTGGCCCGCCCCTGAAACCCAGCGGCGGCATGGAATGCAGGTCCAGCAACATCGCCGCACCCCACCGCGCCTTCAGGCTGTCCAAGGTAAGCGACAGGCAATCATGATATGGCGTGTGGATGCCGGTCAACCGCGCCGCCAGGTCCTCCGCTTCATGGCGCCGCTTCCACAGTTCTCCCAAGCCGGGCAAACGTCGCGGAATCAGCCCCAATCCACTTCGCGCGCGCATCCCCGGGGTATAGCTGCCGACACTGTCAGGACGCCCGCGCGAGAACATCTCCCAGTCAATATCCTGCACGTCCCGGTTAAGGTCTATCATCGCCCGGGGCGCGTGGGCGACCAGCAGGGCAGCCCCGGTCCGCCGCGCCACTTCCTGCCCGAGGCGGTCGGCATACCGATCCTCGAGCTTCAGGGCCGCAAATCCAGGATTGCGCATCCGCTCCAGCAGGCTGCCGGGATAGGAACGACCGGCGTGGGGGACAGCGATCAACAATGGCAGGGCCGACGGCTGCGGTTGAATCAGGCTATAGGCTGGCGCGCCGTTGCTGCCAGGGATCACGCCACCCTGCGTAAAATGCGAATCGGAAGATCCAACCTGTTCGATTTCCATCCCTTAAAGCTGGCCTGCCTGCAGTTCTGTGTCAAAGTCGGTCAGTATGGATTTTAAGGATGCCTGTTAACTGACAGCGGCTGCCGGTCCCGCTATGGGAAAGGCCTGCCTCAGAGCTACCCTTTCAGCTGTGCCGAAAGCCCCACATGATCCGCATCCTCCTTGCCGAAGACGAAACAGCCATGCGCACCTATCTGCAGCGTGCGCTGGAAAACGCGGGATATGAGGTGGTTGCAGTCGATCGCGGCACGGCGGCACTTCCCTTGCTCAAGCAGCAAAGCTTTGACCTGTTGCTGTCCGATATCGTGATGCCCGAAATGGATGGGATCGAACTGGCCCAGCATTGCGCCGAGATCAGCCCGCATACCAAGGTCGTATTTATTACCGGATTCGCCGCCGTAGCCCTTAAGGCCAGCCGCGAAGCCCCGCAGGCCAAAGTTCTCTCCAAACCCTTCCATTTGCGCGACTTGGTGCTGGAAGTGGAACGAATTTTCGGTCAGCAGGTCAAAGCAAGCATCTAACCGCTTGCGAATCCCGGGGAGGCTCGCTAATGGCGCTCCCCTGCCCAGGGCGACGGCCCTGGGCGGAACCTGAATGGTGCGGGCGTATAGCTCAGTGGTAGAGCACTATGTTGACATCGTAG
>CAZNBX010000303.1:0-2212 GCA_964571305.1 uncultured Novosphingobium sp. | reverse complement strand
CGGCTTCCTTTTCCTCGGGGTCGACGGCATCCTCGTCGCTCTCGACGATATTGACGCCCATTTCATTCAGCGCAGCGGTAATATCCTCGATCTGATCAGAGGACATATCGGCCGGAAGCGCTTCGTTCAGCTCGTCAACCGTGATCACCCCGCGGCGCTTGGCCCGGGCGATTAGTTTTTTGATCGAGGCTTCGTTAAGATCAATCAGCGGCGCATCGCCGCCGTCCTGTTCGCCGCCCTGGATATCGTCTTCGTCCATTATTCCGCCGTTTTTTGTGCCGCCACCCCATCAAGGGCGGCTGTCCGCGCGCTGGCCATTTGCCGCAAGCGCGCATCGAATTCCAGTTTTCTCTTCAACAGCCGTTGCTGTTCCGCATAAGCCCCTTCCGAAAGGTCACGCTCGAACCGCGCGGTTGCCTCGGCCAGGGCGGCCTCCAGCGCCGGTCTTTCGACCAGCAGGCCAATCGCCTGGGCCAGGCTTTCCCTGGCCAATTCGGGCGGCGCGTCTTCAGCGAGAAAGCCGAAACGCAGCGAGGCATATTCCACGGGGTTCGGGGCAACCAGACCCCGAGCGGCCAATATGGTGGACAAATGCCCAGTTTCAAGCGGTTCGCCTGCATCGAATGCGTCAACCAGTGCCGCAAAGCGCGGATCGGCCAAGTCAGCATGCGCCAGCGCATCGCCGTGACGCACCAGTTCCTGCGGATAACGCAGCAAACCTGCAAGGATAGCGGCAGACAGGGCGTCGCGTGATCCGGCGTTCTCGCGCAGTCGCCGGGTGATGGCCGGATCGCTCCTGCGGACCGGAACTGGCTTGCCGCCCGGACGCCACTCACGCTCAGGGCGCGGTGGGTAGGCGAACGCGGAAAAGCGATTGTTCAATTCGCGGCGATACAGCGCCTTGATGTCCGGGTCGGCAATTGTGTCGACATGTTCCATCAGCCGTTTCTTGAGGCCAGCCTTGTCCTCCGGCGTGTTCAGCGGCGCGGCATCGCGTTCATGCTCCCACAACTGGTCGAGCAGCGACTTCGGTTCGGCCAGCAGGCTTTCCAGCGCGGCGACGCCGTTTTCCTTGATCAGGTCGTCCGGATCCTTGCCGGCCGGCATCCGCACGATCTTCAGGCTGTGGGCCGGGCGGAGCAGGGGAAGGGCGCGGGTCACGGCCCGCATGGCAGCGCGTTGGCCCGCCGCGTCGCCATCGAAACAGAGGATCGGGGTCTCGACCAGGCGCCAGAGCATTTCAAGCTGCCGCTCGGTCAAGGCCGTGCCCATCGGAGCAACCGCTTCGCCAATTCCGGCCGCAGCTAAGGCGATAACGTCCATCTGTCCTTCAACGACCACGATCCGCCCGGTCTGGCGCGAGGCGGGACCGGCGCGATGGAGGTTGAACAAGGTCCGTCCCTTGTCGAACAGCGGCGTATCGGGCGAGTTGAGATACTTCGGCGCGTCCTTCTTCTCGGCGTCGAGAATGCGCGCGGCAAAACCGATCACCCGGCCGCGGGCATCGTGGATCGGCATGGTCAGGCGGTCGCGAAAGCGGTCGTAAGGCTCTTTGTCTTCGACCGCGATCCGCAGGCCGGCCTCGATCAGCATTTCCTCGCTGAACTGGCCGAGCGCAGCCTTGAGCGCCTGCCGCCCTGCCGGAGCAAAGCCAAAGCCGAACCGCTCCATGGTCAGCGGGTCGAACCGGCGCGAGGCGAGATAGGCCCGCGCCTTGGATCCTTCGTTTGTTTCCAACTGGGCGCGGTAAAAGTTCTGCGCAGCTTCGAGAACTTCGTGAAGGCCAGCTTGCTGCTCGGCTTTCTTCGCTGCGCGTGGATCGGGCGCGGGAACGTCAAGCCCGGCCTCGGCGGCCAGTTCCTTAACCGCATCCATGAAGGCCAGGCCACGCTGATCGGTCATCCAGCGGATCACGTCGCCATGCGCGCCGCAGCCGAAGCAGTGATAGAACCCCTTCTGGTCGTTGACCGTGAAGCTGGGGCTTTTCTCGTTGTGGAACGGGCAGCAGGCCTTGAATTCATGCCCCGCCTTGGTGAGCCGCGTCGTCCGGGAAATGACGCTGGAAAGCGTCACCCGGGCGCGCAGTTCATCAAGCCATTGCGGGGATAGCGCCATCTCAGGCCAGGGCAGCCTTCACCAGCCCGCTGGCCTTGCCCATGTCGAGCTGGCTGCCGTGCTTGGCTTTCAGGGCGCCGACGACCTTGCCCATGTC
>CAZNBX010000302.1:0-2228 GCA_964571305.1 uncultured Novosphingobium sp. | reverse complement strand
CGTTGGCCTATGTCCCGGGGATTGGGCGGGTCCGGGCGGCGATTGTCGATGCTTCGGTCACAGTCGATATCATCGATGTCGGTGGAGGCTTTCCCTCGATCTATCCGGGAATGGAGCCGCCGCCGCTCGAAGACTATTTCGGCGCCATCCACCGCGCGGCCGAATCGCTGCCGGTGTCCTATTCGTCGGAACTGTGGTGCGAGCCGGGCCGGGCGCTCTGTGCTGAATACAATTCGATGATCGTCCGCGTCGAAAAGCGTCGTGGCGAGGAACTGTACATCAACGACGGTGCCTATGGCGCGCTGTACGATGCCGCCCACGTTGGCTGGCGCTTTCCGGTGAAGTGCCTTGCCGAAGGCCGCGTCGACGCTCTTGGAACCTATTCGTTCTATGGCCCGACCTGCGACGATGCCGACTACATGGAAGGCCCGTTCCTGCTTCCGGCCGACATCCAGCCGGGTGACTACATCGAAGTCGGGATGCTCGGCGCTTATGGTGCGGCGATGAAGACCCGCTTCAACGGGTTTGGCACTGGCAGCGTCGTCACTGTCTATGACGAGCCGATGCACAGCCAGTATCGCGGGGATCGCCGCGATCCGCGCCAGAGCGACAACGTCGTCTCGCTGCGCTGATCGTCAGCTAAACGCATAAAAAAGGGCGGCACCGAAAGGCGCCGCCCTTTTCGTTTTCAGTCAGCCTTGATCAGACTGCGGCGCGTCCGAAATGCCAATAGGCTAGGAAGGCAAGCAGGGCAGCGCCCAGCGCCCACCACATCCAGCCGAGGCCGGAGTTTTGTTCCACGGACTGGCTTACCTCAGGGTTTGCCGGAGTGGCCTTGGCGGCGGGCTGAGCGGCCGCAACCGGCGCGCTGGCAACGGCCTGCGGCTTGGCTGCAGCTGCTGCAGCCTTGGGCTTCGGCGCCGCCTTCTTTGCGGGAGCTGCCTTCTTGGTGCTGGCAGCGCGCTTTGCCGGCGTAGTTGCCACAGGCGTCTTCTTTGCCGGAGCCTTTGCCGGTGCGGCAGCCTTTTTGGGAGCAGCCTTTGCGGCTGGTTTCGCCGCGGGCTTCTTGGCGGCCGGTGCCTTGGTCGCAGCTACGGCCTTTGCCGGAGCCTTGGCTTTGGTTGGGGCCTTGGCGGGTGCCTTTGCCGGAGCCTTCTTGGGTGCTGCGGCCTTGGCCTTAGGCGCGCTCTTCGTTGCGGTAGCCTTCGGCTTGGCCGGAGCCTTGGGTGCAGCAGCCTTGGCAGGAGCCTTCGCTGCTGGCTTCTTTACCGCTGGCTTCGTTGCAGCTGCAGCCTTCGGTGCTGTTGTTACCTTCTTGGTGGCAGCGGCCTTTGCTGGTGAATCTTTCTTTGCAGCAGGCTTGCCAGCTTTGGCTGGCGCCTTTTCCTTGCTTGCCATTAACCCAATCTCCCCTTCGATCGGCAATGTATTGCCCCCGTCTCGCCCAACGGAGACGCGCCGCAAAACTAACCGATTTTGGATTCGGGTCTAGGTCGAAATAAAGATGTCCTCAGGCTGCGCGCTTGAGTTCCAGGCGGCCCCAGATTTCTATAAGCGCATCAGTCAGTTCGCGCATCATGGCTTCGGTATGGGCCGGGCCAGGAGTAAGGCGCAGTCGTTCTGTGCCGCGCGGAACCGTCGGATAGTTGATCGGCTGGACGTATACGCCATATTCTGCGAGCAGGATGTCCGAGATCTTCTTGGCCTTGACCGGATCGCCAACCATCAGCGGAACGATGTGGGTGGTGGAATGCATCACCGGCAGGCCGGCATCCCGGAACATCTGCTTCAGCATCGCCGCGGCAGCCTGTTGGCCGTCACGCTCGACCGAACTGACCTTCAGATGGCGGACCGAGGCGAGCACCCCGGCGACCAGCACCGGCGAAAGCGAGGTCGTGAAGATGAAGCCGGGGGCATAGGACCGGATCACGTCGATGATGCGCGAGTCCGCGGCGATGTAACCGCCCATCACGCCGAATGCCTTGCCCAGCGTGCCTTCGATGATGTCGATGCGGTGGGCCGCTTCGTCGCGATCGGTAATGCCGCCGCCGCGCGGACCGTACATGCCGACGGCGTGGACTTCGTCGATGTAGGTCAGCGCGTTGTACTTTTCCGCAAGGTCGCAGATTGCGTGGATCGGGGCGACGTCGCCTTCCATCGAATAGACCGATTCAAACGCGATCAGCTTGGGCGTGTCAGCGTCCTCTGCGGCGAGAAGCTCCTCAAGG
>CAZNBX010000301.1:0-2232 GCA_964571305.1 uncultured Novosphingobium sp. | reverse complement strand
TCGACGGGCGCTACATGGCCGCGACTTTCAACCTGCTGCGCGGCAATGACCTGATCTGGAACTACGTGGTCAACAATTACCTGCTCGGCGGAGACTATCCGGCCTTCGACCTGCTCCACTGGAACGGCGACGTCACCAACCTGCCGGCCAAGTGGCACATGAGCTACCTGACCGACCTCTACCGTGACAACAAGCTGGTCGTGCCGGATGCCCTGCACGCCGATGGCACCCCGATCGACCTGACCCGGATCGAAACCCCCGCCTTTATCCAGGCCGGGCGCGAGGACCACATCGCCCCGGCGGCGAGCGTCTGGCAGCTGATGCACCACCTGCGCGGGCCCAAGACCTTCCTGCTGGCCGGATCAGGCCACATCGCCGGAGTGGTCAATCCGCCCTCGGCAAAGAAGTACCAGTACTGGACCAACGATGCCCCGGTCGAAAGCTTCGCGGAGTTCGTCGCGGGCGCCACTGAGACCCCGGGCAGCTGGTGGCCGCACTGGATCGACTGGATCCGCAGCCAAGAGCAGGCCAGCGTCCCGGCCAAGGGCAAGCGCGTGCCCGGCGCTAAGGGCGACAAGGTGATCGAGGATGCGCCGGGAAGCTACGTGAAGGCGCGGTAGACCTCCTCACGCGACTGGGTCCCGGCCTGCGCCGGGATGACGGCAAGTGGCGGAGCACTGCTAGTCGCTGACCAATTAACCTATCGCTTCGATCGAATTCTGAAAAAGGACCTTTTCCTCTAGATCTGGAATCGGGAAGATACTCCTGACCAGAAGGTTCGCTTTCAGGAATTTGCTGCGCCTGGCATGCATCGCTGCGCCGTCGAGGTTGCGCCGCAGAAGATTGATATACACGATGCAAAAGAGCTTCAGGTATTCAGCTTCAGCACCCTTGCGGTGACGGAAATGATTCAAACTCTTGCTGAAAAGATATTGTGCGGCGGAATTGTCATTCCGGAAGAACTTCATTGCAGCCAGGGCGATGTCGCAAAGCTCTTTCTCGTCAGGATCCGCGAGCGTGCGTTGATACCTGGCTAGCTCCTCCTCCCGCTGCTTCAGCGAAAACCATTTCAAGGTTAAAAGAAACTTCAACCGCAAGTTTGCATATCCTTTCGTGGACGGCATCGCTGGAAACCGCGCGAATACGGTTGGCACTTTCTCGAATTATGTATTTAAAATCAATAGCTTAAATCCTGACCCGTTATCAGCATTGCCGAAGGGTGAGCAGACCCATTTGAGTCGCTCCATTTTCCTACATCGCGGCCACCAACTAAAAGTCCGGCCGCTCTTTGCAATCGTCGATCCTGCACACTGATCTCCGGCGCAGCGGCGACTGCGCTTGGCGTGTTTTTTCTTTTCCCAGCGCAGCATTCGCCATGAAACCGATCAAAGGCGCCGCATCTCCTTGGCTTCGGCCTGTTGGACGAAGCGGACGATGAGTCCACTGTGTCAACTTCAGCGTCCCCATGGCCACCTTAAGGGACTTATGCTGCACTGCACAAAATTCCTTGACTTCGCAGTTGCAGCACCTATTTTGTGCACTGCAACATAACTCGTGCAAGGAACTCGAACGATGACCGAAGCCACCGAAGCCAAGATTGACGCCGCCAAGGCCGAAGTGACGGCCCAGCAGGTCGAAGCTGTCGTTGCCGCCAAGCCTGCGCGCACCGTGAAGAAGAAAGCTGCGGCCAAGCCGGCCCAGCGCAAGGCTGCCAAGCGCGCCGAACCCAAGGCTGCTGCCGCCACGGCCGCGCCCTCTTTCAAGGACACCATCATGGCCAAGACCCAGAACGCCGCTGAAGACTTCACCGCCAAGGTGAAGGAAGCCGTGACCGAAGCGCAGGACCGCGCCAAGCTGGCTTTCGAAAAGAGCCAGGCCCTGGCTGGCGAAGCCGGTGAATTCACCAAGGGCAACGTCGAAGCCCTGGTCGAATCGGGCAAGGTTCTGGCCGCTGGCCTGCAGGACATGGGCAAGGACTACGTTGTCGAAGCCAAGTCGGCTTTCGAAACCGTCCAGGCCGATCTGCGTGAACTGGCTGCGGTGAAGAGCCCGGCCGACTTCTTCAAGCTGCAGGGCGAAATCCTGCGCCGCAACTTTGACGCCGCTGTCGTCACCGGTTCGAAGAACTCGGAAAAGGTCGTGAAGCTTGCCAACGAAGCTTTTGCCCCTATCCAGAACCGCGTCGGCCTGGCGATCGAAAAGGTCAAGCAGGCCGCCTGAGGGTAGCCGCTC